>JAFGWG010000154.1 GCA_016937255.1 Bacteroidales bacterium | reverse complement strand
TATCGCACTTTTCAGCAACCACACTTCCTATCTTCCCACAGAAGGAAAATACCTTGTTGAGCTTCTTAGTGAAAAGAAAAAACTTCGTCGGCTATTTATTCCCGAACACGGATTTTTTGCCGAATGGCAGGACCAGCATAAATTGGATCAGCCAAAATACGATTTTATCAATGATGATATTGATATCGTTAGTCTTTACGGCAATACAGAAGAAAGCCTGAAACCAAATCGCAAGCATTTTGAAGATATTGATGCACTTCTAATCGATATTCGTGATATTGGAGCCCGCTATTTTACTTTCATTACGCATATTTATTATTTGCTGCAGGCTGTACAAAACTCGGATAGAAATATAAAGATTATAGTTCTTGATTATCCAAATGCAGCAGGAAATCAAGTGGAAGGTACAATGCTGCCCGAAAAGTACAGCTCATTCTTAGGTGTTACGGGTTTACCGCATCGATATGGATTAAGTATTGGAGAACTTTGTCTCTATTTCAAGGCAAAACTCAAAGCAGAATTTGATTTGCATATTGAAAAACCCGAAAATGATTTCTGGATTCAACCTTCACCGAATATGCCAACCCGGGAGACTGTGCAGGTATATTCCGGCCAATGTCTGTTTGAAGGCACAACGTTGAGCGAAGGGCGGGGCACTACCAAACCGTTTGAAATTTTTGGAACACCCTTTCTTTCTTACGATAAAATGTTGAAAATCAGAGATGAAGCTGTGGCAGAATTTCCTTATGCAAAAGATTCATTTATTCTCCGTCCACTGCAGTTTGTTCCGGCATTTCATAAACATGGTGGCGAAATTTGTAATGGATTTCAAGTTCATTTGAAAGGACTTGGCTATCATTCTTTGATGCTATCCATGATTTTATTGCGAAAAATTCAAGATCATTCTGTCCAAAATATCTTCCTAAGCGATTCCTACGAATATGGTTCCGATAAATCAGCCATAGAAATTCTGCTGGGCGATGATTTGCTACTCGATTTTGTACATGGTAAGGGTGAAGTATCTGAAATTCAGAAATATTTGCGGGAACAAGAACAAAGCTGGATACAAATTTGTCGGGGATTATCTTTTGGAGCAACACAGACAGTGCTATAAATTATCTGTAAATTTGTTCCCATGAAACGCCTTTTGCTTCTAGATAATCACGACTCTTATACGTTCATTTTACGTGAAAGCCTTTTACACGCTGGTACAAACGAGGTGGATGTGGTATCTGTAGAAGATTTTCAGCAGGAGAAAATCACAGGCTATTCTGCAGTAGTTATTTCTCCGGGACCCGGAATTCCATCAGATAATAATCTTCCATTTCTAATACGATCCCTAGCCGAAAAGATTCCCATTTTGGGTATTTGTTTGGGAATGCAGGCAATTGCAGAAGCTTTTGGTGGAAAGATTATAAACATGGAGCAAGTATATCATGGTAGCGAAGCCATTGTTAGTTATGATGATACAAATCTTTTTCAATCTGTGTCAAATCCATTTGTTGCCGGACTATATCATTCCTGGGCAGTAGAGCAGGGAAGTCTGCCAGCCGAACTTTCGATTACATCTGTTTCGCAAAATAATGTCCCAATGTCGCTCGAGCACAAAAATCTTCCCATTTGCGGCTTTCAGTTTCATCCCGAATCCTATATTACCAAAGAAGGGATTCAGCTTTTGTCAAATTTTTTGAAATACTATTTATGAAAAATCTTGCTTTTCTTTCGCTTTTTATTTGGCTGAGCGTCTCATTATCAGCACAAACTTTGTATGATACTATCTCAGTGGTTAAACATACTTCCATTAAAGATCAGCAGATGTCGGGTACTTGCTGGGCATTCGGAACCATTTCGTTTATCGAGTCGGAATTGTTTAGAATGGGTAAAGGCTCTTACGATCTCAGCGAAATGTACATCGTTTATCATTGCTGGCCTGCGAAAAGTGAAATGCACGTAAGAATGCGGGGCGAAAACTTTTTCACATTTGGTGGGCAAATGCACGATGTCATGAATGTTGTGGCAAACTACGGTTTGATGCCCGAAAAGGCTTATGGCGGCTATACCATGGGCCCGGGACACGATCATTCTTTATTGGATACTGCTTTGGTTCATTATATGCATAGCATTGCCAAGCTTGAATATCCAAATCTTCCGCCTGATTATCTTCACCATGTTGATTCTATTGTGGGAGCAAACCTTGGCGTTCCTCATGAAGAATTTACCTATAATGGTCATAATTATACAGCGGAAAGCTTTAGGGATGAACTTGGCTTTAATCCTGATGACTATGTGACCATTACATCTTACTCGCATCATCCTTATTATGAGTATTATGTATTGGATGATAAATACAATTGGGCTTCAGGCTTATATTTTAATGTCCCCCCTGAGCGATATTTGCAAATTGTAGATTCTGCATTATTGAAAGGCTATAGTTTGGTTTATGATGGTGACGCGAGTGAAGTTGGTTTTTTAGAATCAAAAGGTACAGCCACTATAGATTTGCCTGACAATAGTAATTTAATTGAGCTACGTCAGCAAATGTATAACGACCATAGAACCACAGTCGATCATGTGATGCACGTGGTTGGAAAACTAAAAAAATATACTGGCGAGGAATTTTATTTGGTTAAAAATTCTTGGGGAGAGATTGGGAAATATGATGGCTATATTCTAATGAGCAGCGATTTCTTTTTCTTAAAATCAGTAGCGCTGATGTTGAATAAAAAAGCGCTTCCTGAAGATATCAGAGAACGTTTATAAAGATTTGTTTTCAGCTACTCTTTTATGAGCTTATTTTTGAAGGGTCGAATAAAAGTCTTGTGACATTCCATCGTCCGCTGGATATATGTCATGTGTGGACGTGGAACCGTCACAATTTTAATGAAGCGAATGCGGGGCTATTGTTTCAAGAAAGCTAGTTTTTGGCACAATATTCATGCGGCTCCCGAATATTGTGCCAAAAACCAGTTAATTACTCTTTAATGAGTTTATATTGACGAGTAAATCCATCAGAAATAATCTCAAGAACATAGATCCCAGCTGCTTCATCAAATTCTATGGTCAAAACGGCATCTTTGATATTCCTTTTTTCCACTATCAGTTTTCCTTCTACAGTATAGATTCTCAACATTGGATTATTCAATCCACCGAAATCAATACTGAATTGCCCGCTATTTGGGTTTGGAAAGATTTGAACACCTTCAAAAAGCGTATTGTCAATTCCTGTTGAAATGATAGCTACACATGCAGAAGTATCTGTACATCCGTTTTCAATAATTTCAACTGCAAAGCTTCCGTTGGTAACCGCTGTGAATGATTGCGCAGTTTCACCAGAGATAATCGCAAATGAATTATTGCAATCCAACCACTGGTAAAGAGTTCCGGTGGCATTTGCTGTAATCATCGGATCCGCTACAGTAAGAGAAGTATCTACTGTATTGATTGTTAGATTCAATGTAATTACACTATCGCATCCCATTGCATTTGGAATAGTCCACGTAGCACTGTCATTGCTGGCTGTATATGTGTTTCCATCAATCCATGTGTATGTAAAGCAGGCGACAATGCTGTCGGTTGAAGAACTTGCTGCATTGGGTGTAACAGTGAATGTGCAAAAACTGGTATTTGAGCTTGAATCAGTTGCTGTAATTGTAATGAGTGTTGGAACTGAAATGAGTGTTGTTGCAATCGGACTCTGACTAATACTTAGAATACCACAATTATCAGATGCAACGGCCAGACCTGTGTAATCGGGTAAAACATCATCACAAATCACGGTATCTCCTATACAGGTAATTATCGGCGAAATTGTATCTATAACCGTTACCGTAGCATTGCAGGAATTCGCATTGCTGCTTCCGTCAGATGCAGTAAGACTTACCGTATTAGCACCAAGATCGGTACAAGAAAATGCAGTTTGCGAAGCACTTAAACTAACGGAGCTGCAATTATCAGTTGAGCCACCATCAATATCAGCAGCAGTGATTGTTGCAGAACCCGTACCATCAAGATACACCGTGATGTTTTGACAAACC
>JAFGWG010000018.1 GCA_016937255.1 Bacteroidales bacterium | reverse complement strand
TCCATGATCCTCATGCTTCGGAACGATGGAAAGCTCCGACACACTATTTTCCATAAAACAAATCCACCAGTTTATGGGCTGCATTATACGGACTAATCTTTGAATTGTAAATGTCTTTGCGCATCTGTTCTATAATGTTCTGCACTTTTTCGTTTTTGTAGAAATCGCTTTGCAGAATTTCCATAATGCTTTGCTCCATGCGCTTTATTTCTTGGGTTTTGCGGTTTTCCACAAACCAACCATTGGCTTTCATGGCTTTTTCATAGTCCACAACCATGTTCCAAACCTTATCCATACCTGTTTTTTCCAATGCAGAACATAGTCCGGTTTGGGGAGTCCAACCCGAAGCTTGCGGGGGCATCATGTGTAGTGCATTTTTGATTTCTGCCTCAGCAAGTTTCGCTTTTTGGTGCATATCTCCTTCCGATTTATTGATGAAAATAGCATCCACCATTTCCATAATGCCTCGTTTTATGCCCTGAAGCTCATCACCTGCCACGGGCAATTGCAGCAATAAAAAGAAATCGACCATAGATCGGGCTGCAGTTTCGCTTTGACCCACGCCCACCGTTTCAATAATGATAACATCGTATCCTGCTGCTTCACAAAGCACTACAGATTCACGGGTTTTACGGGTTACTCCGCCAAGCGTTCCTGCCGATGGAGAAGGGCGAATAAACGCATCAGGATTAGTGGCAAGTTTTTCCATGCGGGTTTTATCCCCCAATATGCTACCTTTGCTTTTTTGACTACTGGGGTCAATAGCCAAAACAGCCACTTTTTTACCCAGTTTGGTCAGATAATCGCCAAAAGCCTCAATGAAAGTACTTTTTCCCACACCAGGCACTCCAGTTATCCCAATTCTAATGCATTTTTCACTATGTGGAAGACACTTTTCAATTACCTCCTGCGCCCTTTGCTGATGCTGGTCGTTTGTGCTTTCAATTAGTGTAATCGCACGACTCAGCATGGTGCGGTCGCCTTTCAGAATAGGTTCAAGAAATTCATCGGCAGAGGACAAGGCCTTTTTGCTTCCCAAAAACTTCCCAATAGCATCTTCATTGGTTTGCGGAGGCTGTTCAATGCCTTTTTGAACGTGTAATGCCGAATTTTTATTTTCCTTGTCCTTCATGTTGCGAAATTATAAACCTTCTGAAAATTATTTGAAATAGTCTTGAAGAATTTTCAACACATCTAATTCAAGTGTTTCTTCTGGCGTTTCAATGATTCGCCCCATCTCAATGCCTTCGTTAATTAAAATAAAAGTGGGAACACGCTCAGTATTGAGTGCCACCTCAGGCTCTTTCTCCAAGTCGCCGGCTGATTTTGTACGATCAACTGCAATAATTCTAATAGCGTTATCGGTTAATCCAAGCATATCTATAATACGTAAAAAACGGGGAACCTGCTCACGACTATCTCCACACCAACTACCAAGTACGATAATAATATTATAATCACCATTATATAAACCAAGATTTGCCATAACATCCGGGTCAGGCGTATAAAGATCATACTCAATATCAAAATTATCGCCAAAAACTTCTCCAAGCAGTCCTTCACGGTTGCAATCGCCAATTAGAATTTCCTGATCTCTTGAAGTATCGATCATGGTTTGATTAATTTCCTGCCCGAAAAGCTGAGTGATCAGCAGGACTTGGAAGATAAAAATGAGGCTTTTGTACATAATTTCGTCTCTTAATTCTGCTTTTTACTATCTTTGAATTCGCATTAGTATCACAGATGAAAATTGCAGATCAAATATACCAAAAATTCAACAGTGGGCATAAACAATTGTTTTTGCTCGCAGATCCCGACAAATTTAATGCCGAAATTCTCGATTCAGAAGGATTTAAGAGCATTTCCGACCATGTCGATCTCTTTTTGCTGGGAGGAAGTCTGCTTTCGGCATCTAGTGTGGAAAAAACTGCTTCAACTCTAAGAAGCAAATGCAATATTCCCGTAGTTTTATTTCCCGGCAGAAGCATGCAATTGGTCGAAAATGTGGATGCGGTGTTATTTCTTTCGCTTATTTCAGGACGCAATCCAGAATATCTCATCGGGCAACATGTTCAGGCTGCACCGTTTTTGTATCATAATGATATTGAAACTATTCCAACCGGATATATTCTTATCGATGGAGGTAAAATGACTTCCGTACAATATATTTCTCATTCTTTGCCCATTCCTGCAGATAAAACCGACATTGCTGTTGCTACCGCATTGGCGGGCAAATATCTTGGGCAAAAACTGCTGTATATGGAAGCGGGTTCAGGAGCAGAAAATTCAGTTCCCGCAGAAATGATATCTGCAGTTGCAAAAGCCACAGAGCTTCCAATTATTGTGGGTGGTGGTATTCGTACCGCTGAAAAAGCAAATGAAATGTATGCCGTCGGAGCTGCTGCAGTAGTTATCGGAACGGCTTTTGAAGATAATCCTTCTGGAATAGAAGAAATTATAAAGTCTATTCAAAAATAAAAAAATAACGTACTATGAAAAGAATCGCAATCTGGCTATTTTCGTTTCTGCTTCTTGCAGGAAGTCTTACTGCCCAGAAAGAAATTACAATGGAAGGGATATTTACTGATCCCGCACTGTATCCCGAAAGCATGTATCGGATGCAGGCTCATTTTTCTGATGACTATTTTACTTATGCCGACGATGATGGCAATCTGCTTAAAATCGATGCCAAAGGCAAAGTTTCAGATCTGGTTAAACTTTCTGATTTGAATACTGCTGTGAAAGATGCCGAAATGGATAAATTCGGATTTTTCCCTGCATATACATGGGTAGGAACCAATACCATACGTTTTAATGATGGTAACGCACTCGGTGAATACGATATCAGTACAGGAAAAGCTAAAAAAATCAATGAATGGGGTGCCGAAGTTGAAAACGTAGAAATTTGCGAAAACGGCTATGCGGCTTATACCATAGGCAATAATTTGTATTTCTCAGTAGATGGTGTTGAAAAAGCCATCACCGACGACACTAAAGACGGTATCGTAAACGGGCAAACTGTACATCGTGTGGAATTTGGTATTGAAAAAGGAATTTTCTGGGGCCCAAATTGTGAAAAAATAGCTTTTTATCGCAAGGATGAAAGCATGGTTACCAATTACCCACTGGTTGATATTAATACCCGTGTTGCTGAAGTGAAAAATACCCGCTATCCGATGGCCGGAATGACCAGTCATCATGTTACACTTGGTGTTTACGATATTGCAAGTGGAAAAACCGTTTTTTTGAAAACCGGTGAGCCAGCAGAACAGTTTCTGACTGCAGTGACTTGGGGTCCAGACGGAAAAAATATTTACATTGGAATTTTAAATCGCCAGCAAAATCATCTAAAACTGAATCAGTATGATGCTATTACCGGAGATTTTGTAAAAACGCTTTTTGAAGAGAAAAACGATCGCTATGTAGAGCCCGAAAATCCATTGTTTTTTGTTCCCGGAAAATCGGATGAATTCATTTGGATGAGTGAGCGCGACGGTTTTATGCATCTCTATCTTTATAATACGGATGGAACAATGATTCGTCAATTAACAAAAGGCCCATGGATGGTTACTTCTTTCGAAGGATTTGATGCTTCAGGAAAAAATGCATGGTTCTATTCCACCAAGAAAAGCCCGATTGAAAACCACGCTTATACTGTGAATATTGGCAATGGTAAAATGTCTACTCTGACTGAAGAAACAGGTACGCACGATATTACATTGAGTAAAAGCTTCAAGTATTTAGTTGATTCTTACACTTCTACAAAAGTGGCTTCTGTTTATCAACTCAAATCTGCCAGTGGTAAGATTGTGAAGGAAATGCTACGCGATGAAAATCCGTTGAAGAATTTCAATGCACCAACTCAGGAGATTTTTACACTGAAAGCAGATGATGGATCTGACTTGTATTGCGAGATTACCAAACCTTATGACTTTGATCCAAATAAAAAATATCCCGTGATGGTTTATGTTTATGGCGGTCCTCATGCACAAATGATCACTGACAGTTGGACCGGTGGAGCAGGCTATTTCAATTATTATATGGCCAATCAAGGGTATATAATTTTCACACTTGATAACCGTGGTTCTGCCAATCGTGGATTTGAATTTGAATCTTGCATTCACCGTAATCTCGGTGTTAAGGAAGTTGCAGATCAGATGGTGGGAGTTAATTGGCTCAAAGAACAAAGCTATGTTGATGCAGACCGAATGGGCATTTTTGGTTGGTCTTATGGTGGCTTTATGACCATCAGCATGATGACTAAGAACCCCGGAGTTTTCAAAGCAGCTGTTGCCGGTGGTCCGGTAATTGACTGGAAATACTACGAAGTGATGTACGGCGAGCGCTATATGGATATGCCCGAGGAAAATCCTGATGGATATGAAGAAGCTTCATTAATCAACCATGTAGATGGATTGGAAGACAGCCGTTTATTGATTGTTCAAGGGTATCAAGATCAAACTGTAGTTCCACAACATTGTTTGTCATTTATTGAGGCAGCAATTAAAGCCGGAAAACTGGTCGATTTCTTCATGTATCCTAACCACGAGCACAATGTAAGAGGAATAGACAGAATGCATCTTTACCGCAAGGTTGAGCAGTATTTTAATGATTTTGTAAAGAACTAAAATATTCCCAAATAAATAATGAAAACTCCAATAGGCAATGCTTGTTGGAGTTTTTTTGTTTTACAGGTCGAAGCCATCATGCACTCGACTGGCGTAGGACTGTTAGGGTGTTGTTGGCTGAGCCGGCAAATTTTTTATAAGAAATTGTCATCCTGAGCCGGTCGAAGGAGGCAATTTCTTTATTATCGGCTGACCGCAAACTGACTAAATTTTACCACATACTTAATCAATGTGCACAAATTGCAATTTAATTTTGTTTCATAAATAAAATGTGCTAATTTTGAAAGACTTATTAAATTAATACGTCTATGAATCGACTTTTTATACTCATTAGTTTGCTGTTATTTTTTCATGTTTCAAACGCACAAACATTCTACTGCAACCCTGATACAGCAGTAATTTATGCCAATGAAGAATACTCCATAGATGTATTGGCAAACGATTCTATCATGTCTGGGAATATTGTAGGTGTTTCTACGATTTTAACTCCGGTCGCAGCTGAAATACATGGAGGATACAGCATGTATATCCGACCATATTTCGATACCCATGGGGTATTTGCAATCAACTATAAGGTTGTAAATAGTACGCTTGGTATTACTGATACTGCCGTTTTATACTTGACGGTACTTCCGGTGAAGAATGCTGCAAAACTTGATATTAATAATGTGAGTGCTTTGATTAATTCCAATGGTGAATTGTTTTGGAGCATGTACGATAGTTCCTATTATGAAATACCAAAAGGAAGTGGCAGAAATACTGTCTTTTCAGCATCAGTACAAATGGGTGCATTAAATGGAACAAATCCTTTAGTTATGGGTGATAGGTATAGCACAGATGGGAATTTTTTTAATGGCCCGCTAGATACTGTAAATGCTTCATATAGTGCTGAAATCGACAGCCTATATAAAAGGGTTTGGAAAATTTCAAAAAATGAAATTGACTATCACAGATTTCATTGGTGGGAAAGTTCATACATTATGCCCGATGCGATTGCAAACTGGCCTGCACACGGTGATCCAATGCATGCAAGTTCCAGTAATCTTGCACCTTTTTTTGATATAAATCAAAATGGGCTATACGAGCCACTTTCAGGTGACTATCCATTTATTAAAGGTGATCAGGCGGTGTTTTTTATATATAACACACCTTATAATTATTATAATTCGGATAGCATTTTTCTAGGGATTGAAATTCATGGGCTTGCCTATGCATACAATTGTCCGCAAGACACAGTAGTACAGAACAGTATTTTTATTGATTATGAGATTATTAATAGGTCACCTGTTACTTATCAAAATACATATTTAAGTTACTTTTTTGATACCGACATAGGCTATCATGCCGATGATTATATGGGTTGCTTTGTTGATTTGAATTCAGTGTATGGATATAATGGAGATAATTTTGACGACTCAACAAATTCTAATGGTTATGGCGCTAACCCACCTGCACAAGCTCTCACTTTGCTTAAAGGGACTGAAGCAGATGTAAATGATGGGGTCGATAATAATTTTAATGGAATTACTGATGAGCCAAATGAAGATATTGCTATGGTTGCAATGAATAACGGTCCTTATGTGGGAAACCCGCTTTTTAATGCGACGCTTTTAGATCAGTATATGGCTATGGCTGGTCAATTATCATCTACTTTGCCTTTATTCTGGTTTAATGATACTACTAACAGTACGTATAATTATATGTATCCCGGCATTTCAGACACTGCGTGGCGCGGATGCAACGGTATTCCGCAAACTCCGCTTAACTGGACAGAGAATGAAGAAGGTACATTCCCTTATGACAGAAGAATGAATATGAATATGGGACCTTTTACATTTTATCCCGGCCAGAGTAAAACATTTACACTTGCCTATATTTATGCACAAAATGACTCTATGGATAATCTTCAGGTCGTCAATCTTCTTAGATCTAATATTGAAAAAATCATTTCCTATTATCAGGTTGACAGTATTCCTTGTGGAGGATCTTTCAGTGCAATAGACACCTCTGCTAAATATACAAGTATCCGCATTTTCCCAAATCCAGCTAGAAATAATCTTAATATCGAATTTGAGCAGGAAAATGATTATTTTGTGCAAATTTTCGATATTAGTGGCAAACTTGTCTTGCAAAAGCAATTAAATCGTGGAGAAAATCAGATAGAAGTATCGCTTCTGAAAAGCGGCATGTACATAGTACGAGCTCAATGCAGCAAAAATGTATTTGTTGGAAAATTTTTGAAAGAGTAAATGTTTTTATCTGTAAATACTTAAATGGGGAATTCTCGTTGGAATATTTTGTTTTCAATTAAAAAATCGACATCACCAAATCCTAAATTCTCTTAACTTTGCAAAAAATTTCTACACTATGAACGCTTTTGTTTTTCCGGGGCAGGGTGCCCAGTTTATTGGCATGGGGAAAGACCTTTACGACAATCATCCCATGGCAAAGGAAATGTTTGAAACTGCCAACGAAATTCTTGGCTATCGCATCACAGATATTATGTTTTCAGGAACCGACGAGGAACTGCGCCAAACCAAGGTTACGCAGCCCGCGATTTTCCTGCACAGTGTAATTCTGGCCAAATGTATGGGCGATAAATTTGCTCCTGAAATGACCGCCGGACATTCATTGGGAGAATTTTCTGCGCTTACAGCAGCTGGAGCACTCTCATTTGAAGACGGCCTTAAACTGGTTTATCAGCGTGCAATGGCCATGCAGAAAGCCTGCGAAGCTCAGCCAAGTACCATGGCTGCCATTCTTGGCCTCGACGATGCAAAAGTGGAAGAAGTGCTTGCAGGAATTAACGAAGTTGTGGTTCCGGCAAATTATAACAGCCCGGGGCAGCTCGTAATTTCGGGTTCGATGACCGGAATCGACAAAGCCTGCGAACTGCTGAAAGAAGCCGGTGCAAAACGCGCACTTCCGCTTAAAGTAGGTGGCGCTTTTCACAGTCCACTTATGGAACCTGCAAGAGTTGAACTTGCCGCAGCAATAGAAGCTACAGAAATAAAAACTCCGATGTGCCCCGTTTATCAAAACGTAAACGCACAACCAAATACCGAACCTGATCAGATCAAAGAAAACCTGATCGCGCAACTTACTTCTCCGGTTCGGTGGACACAAACCGTACAAAATATGTTGAAAGACGGTGCCAGTACTTTTACAGAAGTTGGCCCCGGTAATGTACTTCAAGGGCTGGTGAAAAAAATCGGCGGTAGTGAAATTCTTACTGCTCAAGGATTTGTTGAATAAAGTAAAAACAGAAATATGGATTTAACTAAAATAATGACAATTGCCGGGAAACCTGGTCTTTATCAATTATACTCACAAACCAAAAACGGTATTGTGGTCGAAAGTCTTATCGATGGACGAAAATTGCCTGTTTTTGCAAACGATCGCGTGAGTTCTCTTCAAGACATAAGCATTTTCACCACAGGTGAAGACATGCCACTCGAAGATGTACTGAAAGCACTGTTTACAAAATTGAACGGTGAAAAAGCCCTCGATCCAAAATCAGATAAAAAGGAACTTATCACTTTTATGGATGATAATTTGCCGGAATGGGACAGAGAGCGCGTATATCCAAGTGATTTGAAAAAGCTTGTTACCTGGTATAATATGCTAATTGAGCATAAATTAATTGATTTGAAAGACAAGGATGAGTCTGAAGAAGGTGAGGGCAAAGAAGAGCCTAAAATAGACGAAAATGAGTCGTAAATTTCAAAAAAAGCTCAAAGTACTCGAATACGTTCGTATAAACGAACTGCACTATTTATTAAAAATGGACACCGGCGGAGCTAACGCCGTGTTTGAGCCCGGCCAGTTTGTAGAAGTTCTGGTTCCCGGTGCAAAAGATGCTTTTCTGCGTCGCCCGATTTCTTTACACGATGTTGCCGACGATAATTCATCCTTTACCATGATGATTAAAATTGTAGGTGAGGGCACAAGAGCATTATCTGAAGTTCGCGAAGGCGATGAACTCGATATTGTATTTCCACTGGGTCATGGATTCAGTATTAATGAGAATCATAAAAAAGTTTTGCTCGTTGGTGGTGGTTGCGGAGTTGCACCATTGCTGCATTTGTCAAAAGTAGCTAAGGAAAAAGGTCTTCAACCCTATGTTCTTATTGGCGGCAAAACGGCCAATGACATTCTCGAAGCCGACGCATATCGCAAATATGCCGAAGTGGCAATCATGACTGAAAATGCCGAACTTGGCGAAAAGGGAATGGTAACCGATCATATCTGGCTGAAAGATGGTCTGAAAGACTTTGATTTTGTATACACCTGTGGCCCCGATCCCATGATGAAAGCCATTGCTGCATTGGCTGAAGAAGCCGGAATCGGTTGCGAAGTTTCGCTCGAAAACCTGATGGCTTGCGGAATTGGAGCTTGTCTTTGCTGCACAGTGCATACCCACGAAGGCAATGTTCGAGCCTGTGTTGAAGGTCCTGTTTTTAATGCCAATCAAATCATTGGCTGGAACCAAAACGAAAATTGCCATGTCTGATCTGAAAGTAAATATCGGAAGTCTGGAACTGAAAAATCCGGTCATGACAGCAAGCGGAACTTTTGGTTACGGTTTGGAGTTTGAAGATTTTGTAGATCTGAATAAGCTGGGTGGATTTGTTGTAAAAGGAACCACGCTCGAAATCAGGCAGGGAAACAAATACCCGCGTATGGCAGAAACCCCTGCCGGAATGTTGAATGCAGTGGGTTTACAAAACAAAGGCGTTCATGCTTTTGTGAAAGATATTTTGCCAAAGATCAAGCATTATAATTCGCATATTGTAGTCAATGTAGCTGGTTCCAAGCTGGAAGACTATGTTGAAACTGCTGAAATTCTCAATTCAGAAAAAGATATTCCTGCCATTGAGCTGAATGTAAGCTGCCCCAATGTGAAAGAAGGCGGTATGGCTTTCGGAACCAGTTGCCCGGCTATGGTTGAAGTGGTAAAAGCTGTTCGCAATGTGTGGGACAGAACCATGATCGTAAAGCTCTCGCCCAATGTGACCAATATTACCGATTTTGCAAAAGTGGCCGAAGATGAAGGTGCGGATGCAATATCGTTGATCAATACTTTGCTTGGAATTGCTGTAGATGCCAAAACCCGCAAACCAAAACTGAGTACCGTTACCGGTGGCCTTTCCGGTCCTGCCGTGAAGCCTGTTGCACTCAGAATGGTTTGGCAATGCTATAATGCCGTGAAAATTCCGATTATCGGTATGGGCGGTATTATGAATACCGAAGATGCCATAGAATTTATGATTGCCGGAGCCACAGCCATTCAGGTGGGTACTGCCAATTTTGTAAATCCCGCAGTTACCGGCGAAATTGTCGATGGCATGGAAGCCTGGTGTAAAGAACATAATATTGCAAAAATCAGTGATTTAATTGGGTCGCTGGAGGTGTAAATTTGATTTTCGGATGATCTCTATGCGTCCGCCGAAACGATTTTGCTTTAATATCTGATCTGAGTATGTCTCTGGTCAGATTATCCTAACTGATCAAGAAAAAACTGCCATGCAGGAATCACTTTAATTAATTTCTTTTGATCATCAATAATTTCACTTTTTTGCGACATTGTAACAATAGTTCCATGGTTCAATTCAAAGAATTCCATCGCTTCAAGTAGCCCCTTTATTTCCCTCTGTTTATTAGTTTCATCTAATGAAAATGTTACCTGATAAGCACTTACATCTTTGTTTTTATTAATTGAAATAAAGTCGCATTCATTTTTACCAAAGAAATAATACAGCGTATTGTCTGTTGCAAGGTGCTCTGCAACAATATTTTCCAAAAGCCGTCCCTTATCGTTTGTTAATTGAGTCGATACAAAACGGATAATTGAATTGTCTGTAATATATGTCTTTTTTTCGTTTGCAAACTGTTTCTTTAATGAATGGTCGAATTTTGTGATGGTTCTCAATAAAAACGCATTTTCAAGATGCGAACAATATGATTTGGCTGTATTTACGCTTCCCAACCCCGTAGCTTTTTGAAGGGAATTATAGCTGAATCTTCTTCCGAAATTACTCACCATATAACGACTTAAATCCCTTAATGATACTATGTTTGTAATTCCGTTTCTTATTGCTATATCTTTTATCAGAATATCTTCGTACATACGTGTAATTATCTCCGAAGTTTTGAATGTGAGATATTCGGGCATACCGCCTTTATACAAGTATTCCTCAAAAAGTGATGAAATTATTGCTCTTTTTTCGGTGTCCAATATATCATTTACATCTACAGTTAAATGGTGAAAGCTTAAAAATTCCCTGAAATTAAAAGGAACGAGGTTTGTTTCAATATGCCGTCCTGTAATTTTTGTGGCAATTTCGCCGCTTAAAAGTTCTGCATTTGAGCCCGACACAATGAATTTATACCCTGAATCGCTTAAACGTCTTAAAAATAATTCAAACTTATCTATATTCTGAATCTCATCGATAATAAATGTTTTGTGATTTCCAAAGAGTTCAATTTGTATTTCGAGTATAGTATTAAAGTCGGATGCCTTAAAACCAAACAATCTCTCATCCTCAAAATTCACAACGAAAAAATCTTCATTATTATAAAATTTATCGGCAATTTGTCGTAAAAATGTTGACTTACCACACCTTCTGATGCCACTGATTAAATAAATATGAGGCAATTGCAAATATTCTTCCGCCTCAGCTATTTTCTCCCTCGTAACGCCTGTATTTTTCTTCAAAAAATCATTTCTTTGCTCGAAAAGTACTTGTTTAACAAGATCTCTGTCCATAATTATTCATTTGTAATGCACAAATATAATAAAAATTATGCAATCATAATGAACAATGTAGAATTTTATTAAGCCAGGTGTAAAGAACATAATATTGCAAAAATAAGTGATCTGGTCGGCTCACTGGAGGTGTAAATTTGATTTTCGGATGATCTCTCTGCGTCCACCGAAACGATTTTGCTTCAAAACACATTGCCCCGGCTCTTACAAATCTCAAATCCGGCGAATACAATTTTATTTATTTACCAAATATCAATTGGTCTATTTTGTACTCGCTTTCGTCTACATGCTTTCTGTACACATCACTAAGCTTTACATATTGAACCGAACCCAACTTATATTTCGCAAGTATCTCATTATGCCTCATCAGGGAGTTCTCAACAATACTATCCCTTAGCTCAATTAAAACAAGCTTCCGGTTTCGCATGCCGGGATTTTTGTCATAACTGTTTACAGCTACAAGAAAATCTGAATATAATTGCTTGCCCAAATTCACCAATAATATTGAATCGCTTTCAGATAACGGGCTGTTCAGAATTCCATCCTGCTCAATAGCAATTGAATCCAGTTTATTTTTGCTTTCGGTAAGAAGAATCCCATAACTCAGGCTATCCCCGTGTTTGTTTTTATCTGCCTGATGATGTATAATGAGTTCTTTGTTATTATTACCGGAACCATCACCAAACATTACAGGATATTTCTTTATCACTACAAAAAGAATAATTACCAGCAAAAGCGATAATACATAAACCCATTTATATGACTTCTTTTTTGGTAGAAATGCCGCTCTTAGTTCTTCTGCTGACTGATACCTGTCTTTCTGTAATGGTGCAAGGCATTTGGAAACGGCTGGCCTGAATTTCATGGGCAATTTTCTAATCCCTTCTTTTTCTGTATTGCCCGTGTACATTTCCAGAAAGACCAAAGCAAGAGCATAAAAATCACTTCTTGCATCGGCGAGATGAGGACTGTTCAATTGTTCTGGCGCGCAATATTTCATTGTACCGGAAGATACCGGCAAATATGAATCCGATAGAGCCATGCCAAAATCAATAAGCTTTACATTATTGCCTTTATTGGTGATGAGGATGTTTTCTGGTTTCAGATCCAGATGAAAAACCTGCTGCTTATGCAAATATTCGAGAGCATCAAGTATCTGATGAAATATTTTTATTGCAAGTTTTTTATCCTTTAGTTCATTTTGGTTTACTTTTAATAATTCTCTCAAAGGTTTGCCGTCAACATATTCGGCAATTAAATACGGGCCTTCGGTATCGACACCTTTATTCAGGTATTTCACAATGTACGGATGGTCAAGTTTGAAACCAAGGTCAAACTCTTTTTCCATTGCTGCGAGGTGCGCAGCATGATTTCTAAATTCAGGCTTCAAACGTTTTAAGAGTAGCCAGCGATCTTGCACCCTGATTTTGTAAACCAGAGAAAACTTACTCTGATAAGGCAATAGCTCAATGGATGATGCACCAGAAGGTCTTACCGTATTTTCGGCATCATTGTAAAAACCTGAACTATTAAAATCCGGTGTCATTTCATTTAATTATGTTCATGCCGGTAATACCACTGATTTTCCGGCTTTAAACTGTCCCAACTCACGATTGTCACGCACTACTGAATGTACAATTAACGGGTAATGCCTGATAATATGAGTCAGCTTAATAATATCGCCCGAAATAAGTTTACTGTTTACCGATTCCGTTACTACAAATGTAAAGTTACCGTTATATTTCATATTCACCTTTCTATCCGGATCATAATAGAATTCAATACTCACGCCCTTGTCCAATTCTGAAACTGTAATTTGTTCAAGGTTTACGAAGTCGGAATTCTCGATTTTCGAGAAGTTTTCAAGATACACATCCCAATTTTCATATCCAATGTATTTTGCAAGCACATCCAAGGTGAAAAGGCGCGGTTCCTTCACGCCGGACACAAAGCCAAGTATTCGCTTAAGTGTTGAAACACTAATGTTTTGTTTAGTTATGTGCTGGATATGAGCGGCAAGCGCATCACAGTCGGAAGGGTATCGGATTTCCTGTCCAAATTTCTTTTCAATTTGCCTGCGGGTTATTGTTGATAGCATATAAGCCGATTTATACCCACAAATTTAATAGAAATATTTGTGTTTTTAATAGTGAACAATATGAACTTAATGAATGAAATGAACCTGTTTATTGAAAATTTTTTTGTGTTCTTTTGCCCTCGGGCAAAGAAAAATCGAACATGCGAACCAAAGAAATATCAAGTGCACGCGAAATGGCAAAGACCGTACTCAAAGTAGGGTTTACTTTGGCGGTTTCAATTCTGGCAATTTGGCTAAGCGATACGCCGGCTTCGTACGCAAGTTGTGCCTGGGTAATACCAATTTCACTACGCAGTTTTTTCAGTTGCGCCGCAAATGCAAGCAAGCCTTCCTCATCGAAGATTAGTTTGCGCTTTGAGGTTTTGTTTTTGTTCACGGAGGAAAATTACAGGGAATGAAAAAACTTTTTATAGCATTTGTGCTATATTTTCTATATTTGCTCATAAACAAGCATAAAGTGGAGATCAGAGACCACTATAAAAACGACCCGCCATGCAGGGTTTAGCATGGGGCGGATGCTGAAAAGCCTTATGAGTAGGCATGTATAAATTTATTGTCATGAAAAAACTTGGATTATTATTGAGCACCCTGATTGTAGTATTTATTTTTGGATGTGGTGGTGGAGAAAAAATCAAAACCAAAGAAACACAGATAACTGTTTCAAATTTAGAAATGCCTGAAACTATGGTGAAATATTTGGAACCCATTGAAAAAACCTATCCATTAGTGTATGACGAAGAGTACAACCTGATAATCACGAGTATTGATTTCAAAGTACTGAAAAAGATACCCGAGTCAAAGATGTTTACATCTATTTCCTTAGATTTTGTTGACAATAGCAATAGTATTATTGAAACAGATGGAAGAGTATTCAAAAACCAATATTCACTAAAACCAATTCAAAAAGCAAAAGTGGATGAAGTAGTAACAATTGATTTTGCTTTTTCACCGGAAAAAGTTGTTGGAGAAGGTATTGATTATGAGATTGTAAATCTTTTAATGGAAAACACTACTAATTTTTCAATAAAAGATGCAGAACTCAAGAAAAATGAAGACTATAAGAGAAAAATATATGCATTAGATGGAAAAAATATTCATGGAACATATGGAAACTGTTTTGAACTTGTAGATACAGTAATGGAAGAAGGCTTTATAAACTTAGAGTCTCATAAATTAGGTGATGACATGCTTTATTATGTAACAACAGATTACATTAGGGTAGCTGCGGTAAAACCAAATCAGACTAATCGTTGTTTCATGTATATTGACTTCTATGATAAAGATAAGAATAAAATTAAAGAACTTGTTTCTTTAGAGGATGGGGGATCTGTTTATAGTATTCTTGAAGCGGGTGAAGGAACGGAAGATGTTGAATTTTGTAGCCCTAATAATTCACATGCTTATAATCCATATAAAGAAAACATGGACAAAATTTATTATTTCCAGATTAGAGCAGATAATTAATAAAGACAACATTATCGAGACTGGAATATAAATGCTATGGAATAGCACTGTGGCAATGCTTGTTTATTTTTCATTGTATAACCAAATAGTAACAAACATGAGTACAGAATTAGAAAACCTCAACAGCATATCAATTGACGACATTAAAAGTTGTCTAAAGGAAGCAGCACCGGGGTATTTTGACAAAATGATTATTACAAATGATGAGCCCATTAAACGAGCTGACTATTTTTATGTGAAACACAATGCGGTCTACATATCGCGTGAAAGTAAAATCTTGAGATTCCCCCTATATGATTCCCTAAATTCAACAAATAAATGCAACTTTTTAGAGGAGTAAAAGATTAACATTTTTCAAGACAAAGGAGAAAGAAAAAACTCTTT
>JAFGWG010000153.1 GCA_016937255.1 Bacteroidales bacterium | reverse complement strand
GCTTTTGATACTGCGCTTTTTGCGCCAACGTAGAGGGTGTTTTCTTAGACTGATTCATTGTTTTAATGGATTAAAATATTTTGCTAATATAAACAAATAAATTAAAATCCATGTTAAACACAGAGCAATCCAAAAACTACTAATGAAGAGGGGAATCAACCAAACTTAATTATCCGTCAAAATCTTATTATACTTGGCAGAGTTGGCGGGGTCTATACTTTTAAGAATGTTTACTGCTTTGGTTTTTTCAACCATTGGAGCAGGCTTAAACACATTTACCAACTCATCTGATTTTGCAAGCATATAAAGACTTACGATAAAAAGACCGGGTTTTTGGCGATATGCACGCTGTACTAGGGTAATACCTTCAAGTATTCCGGCACGGGCTTTCAGGGCATCATTAGAAAACAAATCCAAACCCATACGATGATAATGGTATAAGCCAGAGCGAAAATCCTGATAAGATTTATTCATTAGATTTTCAACTATCCAATAGCGATTTTTCTGGTTTTCAAAAGCTCTCCAACCTTTATCGGGCGCACTTTGAGCAGAATTCACCACCGCTTGCGCCTTAGAAAAATATTCTTCCCCACCATATTCTGAAAAAGTATCGAAATCGAGACCAATAATAAGATAAGCATAGTAGGCAAGTACCGATGACAAATTATTGGTAAAAGTATTTTCAACAAAATCGAGAGGTTGCCCATTTACATACTTAAAAGAGAAATCTTTATCCAGATAATTAATTAAAGTAGTGCTATATGAGGAATTATATACTGGCCGACGAGCTTGCACCTGAATAGTACCGGTAAATGATTCAATATTATCCCATGTGGAAATGGTCATTAATATGGAACATTCTATCTTCTCTTCAATTTTAAATTCATAACCAGACCAACGGCGATTATTCATAAATTCATACACTGCTTTCTGCAAATTCTCGAAAACAGTTTTGTCCGATGCCTGAACCTGAGACGAATTGATTTGTACAACACAATTCAACTCCTGAGCCTTAAGGCTTGAAGAGAGTATTAATGCAAATATGGCAAAGACTATAATTCTCATAGGCTTCTATTTTATCAATGCCGCAGTTTCATGAATAATAGCCACGGCAGCTTCTTTTTTAGTCATCAATTCAAAGCTCTTCATTTCGCCCGAAGCATGAATGACTGATATTTTATTGGTATCGTAACCAAAAGCACTGTTTTCATCACGTAGTGAGTTCATAACAATGAAATCGGCTTTTTTATTGTGCAGTTTCGCTTTTGCATTCTCCAATTCATTCTCTGTTTCGAGTGCAAATCCGCCCACAATTTGTCCCTTTTTCTTCATTGAACCCAATTCTGCGAGTATATCAGGATTTTTCACAAAAGTAATACTCAACTCCGCATCACTTTTCTTAATTTTCTGATCGGATATGTCTTTTGGTCGGTAATCTGCCACCGCAGCAGTCATAATAGCCACGTCGCAGTTTGCAAAATAGCGCACACATTCCTGATGCATTTCCAGTGCAGTTTTCACAGATACCAGCTTCACTGCAGCGGGCGCATCAATACTTACAGGACCAGAAATCAATATTACTTCAGCACCTTGTCTAACACATTCTGCAGCAATGGCATAGCCCATTTTGCCAGTAGAATAATTGGATAAAAAACGAACAGGGTCAATATTTTCAACAGTAGGACCAGCGCTGATAAGGACTTTCTTGCCATCGAGTAATTTCTCGGCAGAAAAATACTCATTAATAAGGGCTAGAATTTCTTCAGGCTGCGACATCCGACCAGCTCCGGAATATCCACAAGCGAGATCTCCTTCTGCTGGGCCAATAATCATATGCTGACGATTTTTCATTTCCAGCATATTGTCTTGCACTGCTTTTGAAAGCCACATTTTGGTATTCATAGCTGGAGCAATAAATACGGGGCCATTAAAAGCCATATAAGTAGTGCTCAACGCATCATCTGCAATACCTGCAGCAAATTTTCCAATAATATTGCCCGTTGCAGGCGCAATAATCATCAAATCTGCCCAATCGGTAATGGAGATATGTTCGGTACTATGAACGAAATCTTTTTCAAAAACATCGGCATAAACCGGATATTCTGATAAAGTTTCCAATGTGGTTTTGGTCGTAAATTCTAGGGCATTTGAGGTACAAACAACTTTTACCGAAGCTCCGGCTGAACGCAGAAGTCGAACAATCAGCGGCGCCTTATAAGCGGCAATTCCACCGGATATACCCAGTATAATGTTTTTGCCCTGAAGCACTATTTATAATTCTTCTTCCTGGGTGTCGGCACGGAAATAGACTTTATCGTCCATATATTCGTGCATAGCAATCAAAGTTGCCTTAGGAAGTGTTTCGTAAAACTTGGCAAGTTCAATCTGTTCGCGATTCTCAAAAACTTCTTCGAGATTATCAATAACAGAAGAAACCTCTTTAATTTTATGCTGGAGTTCATCCTTAATTTCAAGAGAAATCTGGTTGGCACGTTTAGCAATGATCATCACCATTTCATAAACATTGTCTGCCTTAATTTCCAGCGCTTTTACATCTCGGGTGTTTGCCAGGGGATCAACCTGCATTTTTTTGTAGTCCATATTGAGATTTAATTTATTTTTTCCAATTCTGCCTGTGCTTTTCTCTCAAAATTACTCACATCTTTGCTGTAGTCGCTTTCAGGAAAACTGCGGGTAAAATTCTTACAAGCACTAAGTGTGTTTTCAAATCGCTCAGGTTGCTTATCAAAAACACTTCCAACCGCATAATAGTAGTTGGCTTTCACAATAACATAGAGTATCTCTTCCTTGTATTCGGTTCCGGGAAAATCTTCAAGCACATTATTCATTGCCACAATAGCAGCCTGATACTCTTCTATATAGAAATAAAGCTTTGCAATATCAAAAGCTTTATCTTCCATTTTTTTTCGAAGTTCGTCAATCAAATCATTGCATTGCCCCACCAATTCACTATTAGGGTATTTATTAATAAAAAGCTGAAGTTCATTAATGGCTTCCTGCGTATTACTTTGATCGAGCGAAGGATCGGGCGAAACAGCATATTTACAATAAGCCGCCTGAAAATAACATTCTTCAGTGTATTTGCTATTGGGAAATGTTTTTGCAAGCGTTCTAAAGTGGTAAGCTGCCATTAAATACTGCCCCTGATGAAAATATGACCAGGCATAGTAATAATAGATTTTTTCCAGTTCTTTCTGCCCGCGATAATAGGGCATAATATTATCAAAAAGTTGCAAGGCTCTGAAGTAATCCTCGTTCTCATAATACTCCATTGCCATTGCCAATTTGGTTTCCGGGTCTCCGTCTTTGAGGAGCTTATTAAAACTATTACAGCTGCCCAGCAACATTAAAACAGGCAGTGCGATAAGGATGTACTTCTTAATCATGGTGCAAAATTAATAAAAATCAACGTACTAACGATGTTTCTCTCATTATGTTGTATAAATTATTTAGGCCAGATCATATACAAATACGCAATATAGACCAATAACAGCACTGATCCTTCCCAACGCTTAAGTTTACGACTAGTATAGGCCAATGGCCAAAGCATTAATGCCGAAATACCAAGAAAAATAAACTCAGTACCTGCAATTTCAGTGGAATGAATTGGATAAATAACAGCGGATGTACCTGCAATACCAAGAATATTAAACATATTTGAACCCACTGCATTTCCAATAGCCAATTCGCTTTTTCCGCGAGCTGCTGCCATTATTGACGTAGCCAGCTCAGGAAGACTTGTACCAATACTCACAATGGTCAACCCTATAATTGCATCGCTCACATTCCAAAGTTTGGCAATATTTACCCCGCCAATAACCAAAAGACGTGAACCCCCAACCATGAGCAATAAACCCAATACAAGTAGTCCTAAATCAATATAAATATTCCCCTTCGTGGGTATTTTTGGCAATTCAACTTTACCTTTTTTAACAGATCGCCGGCCAAAATAAACAGTACCTCCAATATATGAAACCATTCCTATCAATAAAACTATGCCTTCCCATGCTTCCAATCTTCCATCCCAAAACAGAAAAATAAAAAGACCGGTAGCAGCTATCATCAATGGAATATCTGACTTTAAAAGACGCTTATCAACTAAAATGGGGGAAAATATCGCTGTTATACCCAGAATAACCAGAATATTAAAGAAATTACTCCCCACCACATTTCCAATAGAAATTCCACTTTGATGAGCTACCGCAGCATCGACAGAAACAAGCAATTCAGGAGCAGAGGTGCCAAAAGCCACAATGGTTAAACCCACAATAACAGGTTGCATTCCTAAACGCAAAGCAAGGTTAGAACTCCCCTTCACCATCCATTCGGCACCAAAAAATAGAAGCACAATGGAAGCAAGAATGAACCCAATATTTATAAATAATTCCATATTGTATTAAAGAACCTTTATTTGATTTTCCAACGCTTGAATTTTTGATAATGCATCAGCCTCTTTTTTGCGCTCGGCATCAACAACATTTGCTGGAGCACCGCCTACAAATTTCTCGTTAGAGAGTTTTTTACGAATACTGATCAAAAAGCCCTGCAAATACTCAAGCTCTTTCTGCAATTTGGCTTTTTCCTCTTCCGGATCAAAAGATTCGGTAAATAAGCTATAGAATTCAGCTGTGCGAACAAGGAATGCAAAACTCTGCTCAGGTTTCTCATCTTTCAATTCAAAACTACTTAGATGACAAAGGCGTGAAATAAGTGCTGCATTATTTTGAATGACATCATTCCATTCGCTATTCGCAAAATACATTTCCATGGGCTCTTTTTGCGGAATATTCTTCTCTTTTCTTACATTGCGAATGGCTGCAATCACTTCCTGTACATAATCAAAATTACCAATAAGCTTTTCATCAAAAGATGTCGCTTTTGGCATTTCAGTCAATTGCAGGCTTTCACCATCTTTGCGCTCACCCAAAATATGCCAAATTTCTTCACTGATAAACGGCATAAACGGATGTAAAACCTGCATTAACGTCTCGAAAAACTCAACACTTTTTGCATGGGTTTTGGAATCCATTGGTTTCTGATAATTGGGCTTTATCATTTCCAAATACCATGAACAGAAATCATCCCAAATAAGCTTGTAGACCGACATCAATGCCTCAGACATGCGGAAAGAAGCAAATTCATTGTCGAGGGTTGCCAAAACTTGTTTCAAACGATTCTCAAACCACTCAATGGCAATTTGCGAACTCTTTGGCTGCTCAATATCTGCAGTTTCCCAACCATTAACCAAACGAAGGGCATTCCATATTTTATTGGCAAAATTTCTTCCCTGCTCACAAAGGCCCTCATCAAAAAGTAAATCATTGCCAGCGGGAGAACTTAGCATCATGCCTACACGAACACCATCGGCGCCGTATTGCTCCATCAGTTTAATCGGATCAGGACTATTGCCCAACGATTTCGACATTTTGCGTCCCTTCTGATCGCGAACAATACCGGTGAAATACACATTCTTAAACGGAATTTCATTGCGGAATTCCAATCCGGCCATAATCATACGAGCCACCCAGAAAAACATAATTTCGGGTGCAGTTACCAGATCATTGGTTGGATAATAGTATTTAATTTCTTCATTATCGGGGTTCATAATCCCGTCGAAAACGCTAATCGGCCATAACCAACTGCTGAACCATGTATCGAGCACATCTTCATCCTGTTTCAGATTGCTCAACTGCAGATCGGGATTAATGGCACGGGCCTTTTCCAGCGCTTCGTTCTCATCCATGGCTACAATAACATGACCATCGGGGGTGTACCATGCAGGAATACGCTGTCCCCACCAAAGCTGACGAGAAATACACCAATCGCGTACATTTTCCATCCAGTGACGGTAGGTATTTTTGAATTTCGCAGGATGAAACTGAACCTCATCGTTCATTACAACATCAAGTGCAGGTTTTGCCATATCGGCCATTTTCATAAACCATTGCTCACTAAGGCGTGGTTCGATAGGAACATCGGTACGTTCGCTATACCCAACTTTATTTACGTAATCTTCAATTTTATCAATATTTCCGCTCTCTTCAAGCAGAGTCATAATCTTCTTGCGGGCTTCGAAACGCTCTTCGCCTACCAGAATCTGTGATTTTTCATTCAGAAAACCATCGGCAGTAAGAATATCGATGATTTCAAGATTATATTTTTGTCCAATAACGTAGTCATTCTCATCATGTGCAGGCGTAATTTTCAAACAACCTGTACCAAATTCCATATCGACATATTCGTCGGTGATAATGGGAACAGCACGATTAATTAACGGCACCACAACTTTCTTTCCGTGCAGATGCTTAAAACGATCGTCGTTTGGATTTACACAAACAGCGGTATCAGCCAAAATGGTTTCTGGGCGAGTAGTAGCAATTACGACATATTCACTGTCGCTTCCTTCGAGGAAATATTTCAGATAATACAGTTTCGACTGCATTTCCTTATGGTTCACTTCCTCATCGCTAAGAGCGGTAAGGGCTTTTGGATCCCAGTTTACCATACGATATCCACGATAAATCAGGCCTTTTTCGTAGAGATCAACAAAAGTTTTGATTACCGAAGGATAACGAACTTCATCCATGGTAAAGGCTGTGCGTTCCCAATCGCAGGAAGCACCTAATTTTTTCAGCTGCTCGAGGATAATTCCACCATGTTTTTCTTTCCATTCCCAGGCGTGTTCCATAAACTGCTCGCGGGTAAGCGAAGACTTTTCAATGCCTTCTTGCTGCAATTTATTTACCACTTTAGCTTCGGTAGCAATACTTGCATGATCGGTACCCGGCACCCAGACCGCATTAAAGCCCAGCATACGAGCACGGCGTACCAAAACATCCTGCAAAGTATTATTGAGCATATGCCCCATGTGCAAAACGCCGGTTACATTAGGAGGCGGAATAACAATAGTAAAAGGAGGGCGCTCATCTGGGACAGAGCGAAAAATATCATTATCCATCCAATAGGAGTACCACTTATCTTCAATGTTTTTCGGGTCGTATTTAGCCGATAATTCCATAGTGCCTGAATTTAGAGGTGCAAAAATAGTAATAAATGATGGGTTTTTGAAGAGAAATTCTTGGAAACGTGAAGGCCTACAACATTAAAGCCTTTATGAGAAATAGTTTTTTTTTACAGCATTCGATAATTCCCATCCTGAAACTAATACAAACATTTGCCTCTTTTGTCAATTTAGTGTCTTTTGTTTGTTTTTTTAATTATCTTTGTGCCGTAAAACAAAATAGTAATGGCAAAAAACTATATCATAGAACAACTTCAGAAACATTTCAAGGGAAAAGAATTCTTTACCCGTGAAGAACTTTCTACTTTTTACAAGCAAATTAAGCCCGAATTAAAAGAAACAACTTTCCGTTGGATAATTTTTGATTTGAAAAAGCAGCGCATTATTTCATCTGTTTCAAAAGTACGATTTACATTTTCGTTCAAACCCGCTTTTCTGCCCAAACCCGACAAAGCCGAAAAGATAATTTTCTCGGTCATAGAGAAGCAATTCCCCACGCTGAAATTTTGCGTTTGGTCAACAAGGATTGTGAGTGAATTTATGCTTCACATTACTGCTAAACATCTAACTATTTTACAAGCAGAAAAAGAAGCGTTAGAACCAGTTTACGATTTTTTGAAAGAACAAAAATTGGGCGACATTTTTATACAACCTGAAGAAAAAGAAATTAAACGATACATTTACGAAAGCAATAAAGCAATAGTATTGTTGCCATTGGTTTCAAAGTCGCCAATTCAAAAAATAAAACCTATTGTAAGCATCACGCTCGAAAAACTGATTGTTGATTTGTATTCCGATAAAAAAATATTCGCCGCTTTTCAAGGTAGTGAGTTGGCTCATATTATAAACACGGCTTACAACCGTTATGCGATTGATTTTACAACCTTGTTTCACTATGCTAAACGAAGAAAAAAAGATATTGAGCTACGGGAATTTTTAATAAACAAAACCGACATTGCTAATAACATACTAAATGATTGATTTGAAAGCCCTTTCAGCCGAATGGATTACTGAAAAGAGAAAGAAATACAGCAAAGACCCTACTTTAATGGAAAGCATGATTTATGCTTTGTATTTGTTGGAGCAATTACAGTTAAGCAACTTGAAGTTTATTTTCAAAGGTGGAACAAGTTTAATTTTGCTGATGAAAGAACCAAAACGTTTTTCTGTGGACATTGACGTCATCGTTAGTCCGAAAATCAGTAAAAGGGAATTAGAAAAATATCTTTCAGAAATTATTGCCACAAGTGCATTTGAGCGATTGGAATTAGACGAAAAAAGAAGCTATCAGGGGGATATTCCGAAAGCACATTACAAGTTTATTTACAATTCAAATTTCACAAACAAAAATCAAGATGGCCAAGTAATTTCAAATCCTGAAAGAGAAATTTTATTGGATATTTTGTTTGAAGAAAATCAATATCCAACATTGGTTGATATTCCGTTGGAAACTGAATGGATTTTACAAAACGATAAATCCATTTCTGTTACAACACCCGACATCAATTCTATTTTGGGCGACAAACTCACAGCGTTTGCACCAAACACAACAGGTGTTCCATACTTCGTAGAAAAGGAAAAAGAAATTTTGAAGCAACTGTTCGACATTGGTCATTTGTTTGACTTACTGACAGACATAACCATTTTCAAAAAATCATTTTTGGAAACAGCAAAAGGAGAAATTGCATACAGGCCTGAACGGAAAATAAATTCAGTTGAACAAATTCTTCACGACATCATTGACACAGCTTTACTGATAGCTAAAAAAGACATACTGAAAACCGAAGATGAAAAAACAAAATTTGCTGAAATAAATACAGGTATAAACCAATTCAGACATTTTGTGTTTGTTGGGAAGTTTGAAATTTTGGAAGCACAAGTTGCATCTGCAAAAGCTGCTTACTTGACTTCTATTATTCTAACAGACAAAGACCAACTGACAAAATTCAGCGAAGCAATTCCATTGAATGATTATATGGTTACAAATACAGACTACAACTTTTTAAACAAGCGGCTGAAATTTGTAGCAAAAGGTGAAGCACTTTTTTATTGGTATCAAACAATCAAACTACTAGCAAATGAATAATGCCAATACACAAAGCGAAATTGTAAAAAATACCAATACGTAGCGGGAACCCAATAACGACAATGGTTTGCAGACATGAAGGGCAAATAACACCAGGCACAATCGTGCCCCGCCAGTCGTAAGTGAAGAGGGAGCCTTTCACACTCGGCATAAAAGCCGACTACACCGAAACAATCAAGATATCCCATAAAAAACCACCCTCCCAACTGCGCATAAGAAATATTTTACTATTTTTATTACCTGATTAACAGCATTAAGGCGTTTTTACTACACGCAATTGTTATATTTGGGTTGGGTGGAAAAGAAGTCAGCAATTTTAAAGTTAATCTATGTTCGAAGACATTAAACAATATTTTTTAGAAAATGTTTTGGCTGAATATAATGGTTATCTACGTCAGCGGAAAAACAACAAATCCGGATTTAGTGAAGATGTTAAGTGCGGTCTTAGAAGTGCTAGTGCTTTATTTCACTTTAGAGAGCACTTACCAAAAGAGTTGAAAATGACAAGAGCCCAAGTTGTTAATATTTGCGCTAATTACAGTCTCTTAGGCGATGTTGTTAATGTTTCTAAACATGGTATCATCGACAGAAATAACCCTCAAATTTCTAATTCGAAAAACATATATGAAGAAATATTTGTCACAACATATATGGACAAGAAAGGAGAATATCAACATATTCAAAAAGAGGTAGTTATTGAATTAGATTCGGGAGAATATATAATTCTCTTTGAAATACTTACCGAAATAATGAATATGTGGATTAATCAATTGAATGGAAAAGGTCTGTTCAACGAACTTTCTTTTTTTACAACTACTACAAAAAGATTGCCTAGAAGAAACAAAAACTCTGGTCGACTTGATTTTTTAACTACCAATCATTTTTACGGTAGGAGATTCAGGGCACAAAAATATAATTATGACCTTAAAAAAATTGAGCCGATGAACCTAAGTGATGTAGGAATTTCATTTAATGTTTATAAAAATACATACCCTGTTTCAATCGAAATTATACCCAAACAAAATGGAGAACCAATCTTGTTGGAGATGGAATTGAATGAAAAACAAATGAATTTAATTAACTCTATTCAGGAAAACGAAAAACGCGCATTCGAATTACTAAAAATTGCTGAATCAAAGAACTTAATCAAACTATCCAATGAAACATAATAAAACTGCAATCGAGCAAACTACCCCGCCAGCAGTAACTTACGGGGGAGCCTCTCAACCATCACACCTTTGCGTGACGGTTTGCTAAATCCGATAGCCAGCGGTACTATCGCGTGGTCCTAAAGCCCACCAAAGCAACCACTTCTTAACTCTCAATTCTCAACTCTAAGTTCCAACCTCTCACTTCTAAGTCCAACCTCTCACTTCCCTACTTCTTCTTCACAATAAGCTGCATGCCTTCGTAGCCTACAACCACTACTTCTTCGCCGGCATCTAAGAGTCCGATTTTTACAGAGGCATCGTATTGATCACCATCGATTTCAATTTTGCCTGCCGGGCGGAATACGGTAATGGTAACCCCTGTTCTTCCAATAAATTCCTTGTATTTATTATCGGATGCAATATATCCCTTTTCCGATTTGAATTCATCGTTAAGTGCAATTTTGGAACCAAATGTTTTACTGGTCAGTAGCTTTTCACCAAAATAGAAGGAGGCCATCAAGCCTATGAATATTGAGCCAAGCACAATTCCAAATGCTTTTACCAAAGGTGAAAAATCGTTGTCAGGCATATCGAAGCCGTCGTTTTTAACCATAGCAAAAGCCAGACCTGAAATAACTAGTATAATACCTAGCACTCCGGGCACTCCAAAGCCTGGAATCACGAATACCTCCAATGCAATAAGAGCAACACCGAGAACAAAAATTAATATTTCCCAGTTGTCGGCCATGCCTTCAAGGAAAAGCGGGGCGAAATAGAGAATTGCGGCCAAAATAGCCAAAGCAAGCGGAAATCCCACACCAGGCGTTTGTAATTCAAAATAAATTCCACCAATAATAAGCATGATAAGAATACCGCTTATGGCGGGAGAAATTAGAAAATTAATAATTCTATCCATGGCAGAGAGCTCATACTCCACAATCTCATAATCTACTATGCCATTCATTTTAATTATTTCTTCAATGCTTTCGGCCTGACCTTCGCAATACCCATTTTCAATGGCTTCGCTTGTGGTAAAAGTGAGCACCTTTCCCGAATCGGAAATGCCTTCCACATATACATCCTGATCGACCATGGCTTCGGCAATATCGGGGTTTCTTCCCTGTGCTTCGGCAGTGCTGCGCATCATAGATCGCATATAAGACTGATACTTATCGGGCATGGCTTCTGCATTCTGATTGACCACTGTTGCCGCGCCAATATTTGCACCTTTTCGCATATAAATGCTGTCGCAAGCAATTGAGATCAATGCTCCTGCAGATGCTGCATTATTATCAATATAAACCCAAACTGGAATAGGACAATTAAGTAATGCCGTACGAATACTGTCGGCAGCATCAACCGCACCACCATACGTATTTAAATGTAGAATAATGATATCTGCCTCCAGCTCCTTGGCTTCATTAATCGCATTTCGAGTAATGCGAACAGCAGGCTTTGCAATTTCCTCAAAAATCTCAAAAACATAAATCTTTGTTGGAGCAGTAGCTGAAGAATCTTGTGCAGCCAAAGGACTAAAAATTGCAAATGAAGCAATAAGTCCAAGAATGATTAAAATCTTATTCATAGTATGTATATGTTACAAATGTTTTTTCCGAAGTGCCTTCCTGTGACCATTCAATCAAAAGCAGCATTCCATTAATATCCCATTGATAGGAAGTTTCCTCCTTAATTCCATAGCTAAAATTTTCAGATTGCAGCAATTGTATGCGCCCTTCATCATCAAAAATCATAGTATGGGAGTACTCTGAATTACCAAATTTAACTTTAGTATCTGTATATTCAAAAGAAACTGAATCTATTGGCAACCAGTCAATTGCATTATAATCGCCAGCACTAATTGAAAGAATGTCATAATCCATAATCATCGTCAATCTACCGATGTCATCATACTGATATTTGGTTCTTGACAGAGTTTTACCTTCCAAACCATTAGCAGCAATATAACCGTCGATACTATGATTGGCAATATCCATTACATAAGTAATGGTATCGGTTTGCCCGTCGCTTTTAAAAAGCCAAACGCATTTTGTATCATTTTGAGTATGTAAACTCATGGTATACATAAATCCCAACCGACTTTCTTCCTTAATAGGATTGCCATTGGCATCAAAATAAATGACCAATTGGCGAATTTGAGTAGCTCCATCTGAATCCATAGTACCGAGCACAATTCTTTGGATTTTATTCTCTTTTGCATAGCCTGGATAGAGCCATGGATAAGACAAATCGAAATACGGATTCTGCGCCTGAGTTGCCCAGACCATAACCGTTAGACAAAGTAGTATAAATGTTCTTTTCATTGTATTTAATTAAAAAAGCTGTTCTATAAGCCGGATTCTGTTATAACGCAAGCGTTATTCCCATCATTTATCTGCATTGAATGTCACCATTCAATTTTAGCGACCTACCCCCCGGCCTGGGCGAGTAACCCAATAACCGGTATATTTGGTCTTGCACCCCATGAGGTTTACCTCCGCCTGAGTCACCCCAGACAGACGTGAGCTCTTACCTCGCGTTTTCACCCTTATCACGCCGAAGCGTGACGGTATATTTTCTGTGGCACTATCTGTATCACGCCGAAACGTGACCCTTCCCGTTAAGAAGCATGGCACTCTATGGTGTCCGGACTTTCCTCCCTTTAAAAATTCAAAGAGCGATGGGACGAACAGCCTGTACAAAAATAGCGAATTTGTACATACAATTGAAAAAAAGCTTCATTGGGCGAAGAATTTATTGAAAAAATACTTCTGTAGCACCTTCTCCATATTTCAAAAGTGAAGCATCTTCGTATCTGAGGTTTTCATATTCATCCAGAATTTTGCGAATCTTTTCTTTCAGTATTCCACCGCCTACACCATGAATAAACACAATACGTTTCAAGTCTTTAGCCATAGCACTATCGAGGCATTGACTAAAATACGAGATTTGCGTACGAACTTTTTCCTCATCATGAAGCTTTTTATAGTCGCCACGCAATTTTTCAATATGAAGATCCACTTCAGCAAAACCCTCACCCTTAATATGCCTGTCAATAAGTGTACTGTTCATTCTTTTTCGAGGTTCTTTTTTTACAGCGCCCAGTGCCTCTTTAAGCGCATCAACATTTTGAGCTGCCTGCACATGCTCTTCGTCTAGATTTTTGAACTCAAAAACAGTTTGCATTAAAGCCATTTCATCGAAAAAGGCATTACTTCTGAAATGTGCCTCATTCAACAATTTCTGCTCTTTTATTTGAAAAGAAATCACATGTGCGGGAAACATTTTTTCGCTTTTACGATCTACACAAAGAAACTGCACTTTCGCCTTTAGCCAATCGACACGCTCCGGTTGAGAAATCTCAGATAATAAAACCGCATCGCCGGCTTCCATAATACCGGTTTTAAGAGTATAATCGCCAGCCTTAGGAGCATGCAGCATAAAACGATAATACAATTCCATAGAGGAATAGTTAACAAGATACACATCGGCTTTTCCAACCAAAGGCATTTCCTCATTATGGGGAACAATTAAATAATAAAGGCCTTTTTCGGGCTTTTCGCCGACATACTTTTCCTTTTTCTGAACTGGTTCAAGAATTTCCTCTTGTGGTTCCTCCTCAGCTACCTCCATTTTCAGGGAATCAAATTCACCTTTTTTTCTGAAAGCACCAGCTGCAGACTCTTCAGACTCGATAATAACCAAATCCTGAGCCTGACAAGGAATCTCAAAACCATCTTCAATATTTACATAAACAACACCGCTAGCGGTTACTCGCGACACTACGCCACTACCAACGGTATTTAGAAATCGAACTTTATCGCCACTTTTGAATCTATTTTTCATTATAGGAAATTATAGTGTTTACGTACATCTTCTGTTATATCCCAGATACAAGAAAGTCCTTGAGGAAATAAAATAAAATCTCCAGGGCCAAAAGAAAATATTCCTTCATCGGTTTCCACATTGAAGCGTCCTTCCAGAATAAGGCATTCCTCGTCGGCATCGTATGACCAGTCGAAACGGGAAACTTCTTTTTCCCATATTGGCCAATTCCTAATCTCTTTCTGTTTAATTTCTTCTTCAGAAAGTGAACGTACCACAATTTTTGGCATCATTTTTAAGTTTTATTATTAGAATAGCAGAAACAATTTTTTATTTTCCCGAAGGATGCTTAGAAAATAAATTGTTCTTTTGCAAAATTACAAATAATTCCAATGGAAGCTTTAAGTATCATAGTACTGGCTCTTGCACCAACTCTATCGTTGGCTTTCTTCATTTATATGGCCGATCGCTATGACTAAGAGCCACTTAAATGGTTACTATTAGCGTTTTTACTTGGCGCCGTGGTGATTATTCTCCCGGTAATTTATGAAAACCTTATTGAGAAGATTGGAATTTATGTAGATCCAAATAGCAAAGTCAGAACAGCTGCATACGCATTTTACGGTGTTGGATTTAGTGAAGAAATAGCAAAATTTTTAATTCTCAGGATCTTTTTTTTCAAAAAGAAATTCAACAATGAGCCCATTAATGCAATAGTTTATGCGGTTATGGTGGGCATGGGTTTTGCATCCACAGAAAACATTTATTATATATATTCATCAGATACTCCATTATCCACAGCAATTGTCAGGGCCTTAACTGCTATTCCTGCACATGCAATTTTTGGTATATTCATGGGCTATTTCATGGGTCTTGCAAAGTTTACTTATTCCTTTAAACGTACACGTTTGGTAGCAATAGGAGTTGTTCTTGCCATGCTGCTACACGGCATATACGATTTGATACTTTTTATTGATTGGGGCAATATCTGGCTAAATGTACTCCCTGCTCCAATTTTCTTACTTATTTTAATGGTCTTTTCCATTATCTTGATTATTAAGGCGCAAAAGCGCTCCCCTTTTAAGAAACGTAAAAAATGGTTAAAGAAAATAATGGCTTCTAAAATGCCAGAATTTCAGGAAAAACTTCATAATCTGAAAGAAGATCTGAGAAGAAAAAGGGCGGAGAAGAAAAAAAACACCCGTACGAAACCGAAAAAAAAAGGAAAAACTGATTGAGATTTTTTTCGAGCTGATTTGCCGATTCAGCAACCAGTAAATTAAATCTTCAAACAATACCTTTTGCCAGGTAATGAATTGATGAGTCCCTGAAATTCCAAATCGAGTAATAAAACAGCTGCAGCATTCATTGTCAAATTCAAAGTACGGCACAATGAGTCAATGTCAGTTTCCCCATTTTTCTCAATAAAATCAAACAATTCTTGCGATCTTGAATCGAGCACAATATTAAGTTTAGTCTGTTTTGATTTATCTTCCTCTGGCGATTCCCAGTTCATATGGTATTTGAGCTGTTCAGCAGTTTCAATCAGCATAGCTCTGTTGGTTCTGATAAGCCAATTGCAGCCTTTAGAATTTCTGTCACCAGCTCTTCCCGGCACACTAAAAACATCTCGATTATAGGAATTGGCAATTTCAGCAGTAATCAATGCTCCTCCCCTGCTTCGGGCTTCCACAACAACAGTAGCATCTGATAAACCGGCTATAATTCTGTTACGAATAGGAAAATGCTCTCTTTCAGGAGTTTCATGAGAAAGAAATTCTGTAAGTAGTGCCCCGTTTTGCATAATTTTATCGGCCAAGGCTCTATTTTCTGCAGGATAGAGGCTCTTTAATCCATGTCCAAGCACTGCAATAGTAGATATATTATCTTCCACCGCAGCTTGATGAGCAGCGGTATCTATTCCATAAGCCAAGCCACTTACAACCTGAAGACCAGGAATATTCATTTTCTTAATAATTTTTGCGCACATGGTTCGCCCATACACTGTAGAGCTACGTGTGCCCACTACCGACATGAGGTGCTGCGCATTCAAATCGACATTTCCCTTATAAAAGATATAGAGTGGCGCATCAATACAATGCTTTAATCGCTCTGGATAAGCATCCTCATAAAAATGTAAAGCCGTTACCGATTCTTTCTCAATATATTCCAATTCCTTTTCTGCCAGAATAAGCGCTTTTCCCTTATTACTCACAATATGATCTGCAATGTTTTTTCCTATACCCGGGGCTTTCAACATATCCTGCACTGACAAATTAAAAATCGTTTCAGCTGAAGAAAAAGCTGTAATAAGCCTACGAGCAAGTATGTCGCCAATCATTGGAATTGCCTTCAATGCAATCAAAAACTTCAAGTCCTCCCTGCCGCTCATAAATATTAAAAATTGTTTATATTTGGCAGTTCTTTTTGATAAGAACTACTAAAAATTAAAGGCTCAAAAATAATAGAAAAACAATTACGCCTATGAAAAAACTATATCTCGCCCTAATTTTTTCCTTGTTTATCCAAATCGTACTTGTTCATGCACAACAGGCTACGCTTACAGGAGTAATTACCGACGCAGCAACTGGAGATGGCATTCCGGGTGTTAATGTTTTTGTAAATAAAACCACGGGAGTGGTAAGCGATATCGACGGAAATTACACCATAAAAATGGATGCTGGCACTTATACCGTTGTATATAAGTACATTGGATATACAGAAGAAAGCCGTTTAGTAAAACTTAAAGCAGGAGAGTACAAAAAAATTGATCTAAAAATGAGTGAAGGCACAAAAATGTTGGATGCCGTTGTAGTTAGTGCCGGAAAATTTGAACAAAAACTATCAGATGTTACGGTCTCTATGGAAATAATTAAGCCTGATTTCATTGAAAACAATAATATTTTATCATTGGAAGAAGGATTACAAAAAATTCCCGGAGTCAACATTATGGATAAGCAGCCTTCTATTCGTGGTGGAAGTGGTTATTCGTATGGTGCGGGAAGTCGTGTACTTCTTTTGGTGGATGACATCCCAATGATTACAGGAGCCACAGGAGAAGCCCGTTGGGACTTTGCCCCTCTTGAAAACATTGAGCAAGTAGAGGTTATTAAAGGTGCCAGTTCTGCACTATATGGTTCATCGGCCTTAAACGGTGTTATTAACTACCGAACCGCTTATCCCGGTCCAAAGCCAAAAACTAATGTAACCAGCATTGTGGGCTTATACGGAGATCCTAAACGCGATGCCATAAACTGGTGGGGAAATTATTCTCCAGTATATACAGGGCTGCGTTTCATGCACAGTCGCCAAATAGGGCAACTCGATGTAGTTGTTGGCGGCAACCTAACAAGCGATAACGGCTACCGCGAAAACAATAACGAAGAGCGTTACCGCATGAATGCCAATTTGCGTTATCGAGATAAAAAAGTAGAGGGATTAAGTTATACCCTGAACATGAATTACATGAAACGAATTGGCAATGTATACGTGCTCTGGCTTGATGGAGATTCGGGGGTTTACAAAGCCAATCCATCATATCAATCAAGTTTTGACAACAATTCATTCACTGTTTACCCTGGAATAACTTGGTTTGTAAATGACAAAACAAAACACTCTTTCAAAAGTCGTGTGTACAGTATTCGTAATCGTAATAATACCAATCAAACTAACTTCGACGATATGTATTATGCAGAATACAACCTGCAAAAGTCATATTTTGACCATAGCTTAACCTGGTCAAATGGTGTTGCTGCAACATACAACGAAAGTAAATCAGAAATTTTTGGCGATCTCAAGCATTTTGGTTCAAACCTAGGCTTTTTCTCTCAATTTGATAAGAAATTTAATCGTTTAAATGTTTCTATTGGTGCTCGCATTGAAGGTTATAGAATTGACCATGATGATCTCGATTTCAAGCCTGTATTTAGAACAGGATTTAGCTATAGTTTAGCTGAAAAATCTTTCCTCCGAACATCATTTGGAATGGGTTATCGATATCCTACTATTGCAGAAAGATATACAGCAACAAATACTGGATCGCTAATTGTTTTCCCCAACGACACTTTGCGCCCAGAAAATGGATGGAGTGCTGAACTTGCATGGAAGCAAGGATTTTCAATATGGGGATGGAATGGCTATTTGGATATTGCCGGATTTTACACGCGCTATTATGATATGATTGAATTTACATTTGGGTATCATAATCCCGACAGTGTAACTTTGATTGGATATCCACCTACCGACCCCAACTTCTTCCTCAACTGGGTTGGATTCCGCGCCGAGAATATTCGCAACTCAGAAATTTCTGGCTTTGAAATTATTCTTACAGGTACAGGTAATTTTCTTGGCCAAAGAGCTTCAGCACTTCTTGGTTATACTTATACTAATCCTATTGATTTGGATGCAAACATCAATGATTCCTTGCAAAGTACTGGTGATAATATTTTGAAATACAGGTTTTATCATAGCGTAAAAGCCGATTTCGAGATCCAATTTAAGAAACTGATTGTTGGCGCCAATTTTGAGTATCAAAGTCATATCATCAATATTGACAAGGTTTTTGAAGATACTATTCGCACCCCCAATGGAGATGCATTGTACCTTGATCCAGCAGGAACACAGCCTGCAATGATATTGCCGGGTCTTGCTGAATATCGAGAAAAATTCAATAAAGGCTTTGTTTTATTTGACTTGCGCGCCGGATGGGAAATTAATGAAAATATTCGTGCTACCTTTACCATTAAAAATTTGTTTAACCGCGAATACATGATGCGTCCGGGTGATGTTCAGGCACCACGTACATTCGTGGTTCAGCTTAACATAAAGGTTTAATGAATGTAAACACTAAAAAATCTGTTCTCATATCACCTTTATGCTGGGGGCTTGGACATACGACCCGCTGCATTCCTGTTATTCGTGCCTTTCTCAGCGAAAACTGTCGTGTTACCATCCTTGCCAATGCCGAATTAATTATTTATTTGCAGGAACGTTTTACTGATCTTCAATATATTGAAGACACAATGTCCTGTATTAAATATGGCAAAGGGACAGGCTTTTTTCGTCTGATTTCAATTGGTTTGCGACTCTTTCGGCGCTATCGCAAAGAACAAAGAACTGTTCGCAAACTAAAGAAAAAACAACATTTCGATATTATCGTTTCAGATAATCGCTATGGAATATGGAATCGAAGCAGCAGAAACATACTCATTACTCACCAGACTAGACCCATACTTAATGGCTTTCTCTCGCTTTTTACGAAAAGAGTTCACCGCTATATAGATCGAAAAATGAAAAACTTCGAAAATATATGGGTGCCCGATTACGACAATGCATTGCTGAGTGGAAAGCTATCACGATTTCCCTATGAGTCTGAAAAATTTCAATATATCGGAATATTATCCAGATTCGAAAAGCCCTTACCTTCAGAAAAGAGCAAACACTATTATTTAATTATAAGCTCGGGACCACGTGCGCACAGAATTAAAATGACTGATTATTTTATAAATAACCTTAGTAAAAGTGATGCTAATATGAAAATAATAGGAGAAAGCCTTAGAAATAAGATTCCCCAGCATATTGAATTGATCACAAATCCCAACGATGAAACTTTTGCAAAATTGGTAAGCTCGGCAGCCTGTATCATTTCTCATTCAGGCTATTCAACTATTATGGACCTAATCCAATTGAAGAAAAATGCAATTTTAGTCCCTACCCCGGGCCAAAGCGAACAAAAATACTTAGGCAAGCGGCTACAAAAATATTTTGTTTATGCCCCTACACTTCAGCATGCTTTGCACTTTATAAATATTCATATTGATGAATTACCAGAACAAGTACTCGAAAATGACTCAAAATTGACAGAAATTATTCAAGCATTGGTAATTTAATTATAAATAATTCGACTTTCGCAAGTTCTATTTACCCTGCTTGCAATAGGGTTGTGTAATTTGTTAGTTTTATAATTCTTTGATTATCAG
>JAFGWG010000152.1 GCA_016937255.1 Bacteroidales bacterium | reverse complement strand
CAAACTGTTTTCGAGTTGCCATTTTTCAAAGTTTAAAATTAAACATTTTTAACCTTTTTTATGGTCAACCTATTTCAGTATACGACACGTTCTACGATAATTCTTATCTTCGCAAGTCCAAAACCAATGTACTATGCTTAGCGATTTTCAAATTATTCCTTTCAGAGAAGTTTTTGCAAAAACACTTAAAGATTTGGAAAACGACCATTTCATGGGCATTCCATCAGCAACATTTGCAAAAGACCGTTTCGAAAAAACCAGTCTTACGCGCTTCAATAAAACTCTGGAAACACCTATTGGCGTAGCTGCCGGACCACATTCACAATTATCGCATAATATTGTAGCTGCATGGCTTTGCGGTGGGCGCTATATTGAACTAAAAACTGTTCAAACTCTTGACGAACTAAACGTTACCAAGCCCTGTATCGACATGCAGGATGAAGGATATAATTGCGAATGGTCGCAGGAGCTAAAAATTAAGGAATCTTTCAATCAGTATCTCGATGCCTGGATTATGATTCATGTTTTGAATCACAAGCTATATGGCAAAAATGATGGAGGTGCAGGTGCCATATTTAATATGAGTGTGGGCTATAATTTGGAAGGCATTTTGAAAGATAATGTGCAGTGGTTTTTTGAAAAAATGAATTCCTGCCGTCCGGAACTTGATGCAAAAATTGCAGAAATCAGTAATCTTTACCCGGAAATTGAAAATCTGAGTATCCCAGACCAGATTTCAGACAATATCACACTCTCTACCATGCACGGCTGTCCACCCGATGAAATAGAGAAGATTGGAATGTATCTCATAAACGAAAAAAAGCTGCATACAGTTATTAAGCTCAACCCTACCCTGCTTGGACCTGATAAACTGCGCTATATTCTGAATGAAAAACTGAAATTCAAAACCGTAGTTCCGGAAGAAGCATTCAGGCATGATCTTAAATATACTGATGCACTAAATATCATCAGAAATTTAACAAGTCATGCAGCACATCAAAAAGTGCATTTTGGACTCAAACTCACCAATACTCTGGAAAGCAAGAATATTCGCAAGCGTCTTCCCGAAAATGAAGACATGCATTATATGAGTGGCCGCGCTCTTCATCCAATATCAGTTAATCTGGCTGCAAAACTCCAAAAAGAATTCAAAGGGACACTCGATATTTCGTTTTCTGCCGGAGCCGATGCTTTCAACACCCCTGAAATTCTAAAATGTGGAATCAGTACAGTAACTGTGAGCAGCGATTTACTGAAACCCGGCGGATACGCGAAACTCTCTCAATATCTAAGAAAAATTGAAGAACAAATTGGGGATTCAAAGCTTGAAGACTTTGTTCCTCAAAACGGTGAAACCCGAATCCGTCACCTTGAAGATTATGCATCAAGAGTACTCGAAAACGGCCTTTATGAAAAAGCATGGCGCGATCCGGTAATCAAAACCGCTCGCCCACTTAATCAGTTCGATTGTATTCATGCGCCTTGCCAAAGCACCTGCCCTACACATCAGGATATTCCGGAATACATGCACCAAGTGGCAAATGGGAATTTTCAAAAAGCCTTTGAAGTCATTATGCGAACTAACCCGTTACCCAATACAACCGGTGGAGTTTGCGATCATGAATGTCAGACTCGATGCACACGCATTAATTACGACGAATCTCTTGCTATTCGTGAAGTAAAAAGATGGGTTGCCGATCTCGAAAACGATGAAAGTTTCATAAAAGCACTACCCAAAAACGGCAAAAAAGCAGCCATCATTGGCGCGGGTCCTGCGGGACTCAGCTGTGCATATTTCCTTTTACTTGGTGGGTTTGAAGTTGATATTTTTGAAGCAAAATCTTTCAGCGGTGGAATGGTAGCTGACGTGATTCCAAAATTCAGACTACAAGAAGAAGCCCTCAATGCCGATATTGATAGAATTGTACGTCTCGGTGCAAATATCCAATACAATAGTCCTGTAAATAAAGAACAGTTTGAAGCTTTACGCCAAAGTCATAACGCCATTTTTATTGCCGGAGGAACTCCAAACAGCAAAAAATTGGGTATTCCGGGAGATGACAGTTCAGGCGTAGAAGATCCTTTGCGTTTCCTATCCGATTTGAAAAAAGGAAAATCGTCATTAAGCGGAAAAAATATCTTCATTATTGGAGGTGGAAATACTGCCATGGATGTAGCCCGCGCAGCAAAACGCCATTTTGAAAGAGATACCAATATTTCCATTATTTACAGAAGAAAAGCAGCCGATATGCCGGCCGAAACCGAAGAAATTCTGGCAGCCATCGCTGAAAATATTGAAATGCGCGAACTGGTAAATCCGGTAGAAATCATCAGCGAAAACGGCAGAGTTAAAGCCATGAAACTGATCAAAATGGAGGTTCAGGGCATTGATGACAGTGGACGTTCAAAAGTTGTCCCTATTGCCGGCTCTGAATTCGAAATTGAAGCAGATATTATTTTCCCTGCTATTGGACAAGATGCCGACATTGATTTTATTGATTGGAACAATAAAGGCAAAGAATTCGCAACTCATTTACCCATTGTATTTCAAGGTGGAGATTTCCGCAAAGGTCCTGCCAATATCATTTCTGCTATTGCCGACGGAAGAAAAGTTGCAGAGCTGATTCTGGGAAAAGAAACACATGGCATAGAAAACCGAAACAGCGATATCAATACCCTGAAAATTCATAAAACACGCAAAGTGTATTCAGAATTGCAGGATGAAAACCCGAATTTCAGCAGCAAAGTCATTCACAATGCCGAAGAAGCCCAAAAAGAAGCCTCACGCTGCCTACTTTGCGATGAAGTTTGCGATATCTGCGTAACGGTTTGTCCTAATCTTGCCAATCAAGCCTACGATACGCCGATAGTTAACTTTGAACTCGAAAAAATCATAGTCGATAAAGACGGCCATAGAATCATTAAAGATCAAAACTTCAGGATCACACAAACGCATCAGACCTATAATATTGGTGAATTTTGTAATGAGTGTGGAAACTGCCACACATTCTGCCCTACTTCCGGATCTCCATACAAAGACAAGCCTAAACTTTGGCTGAAGAGAGAGAATTTTGATGCAGCACCATTTGGGTATCATATCTTTGAAGAAAACGGATACAAACAGATTCTTCATAAATCTGAGGCCGGCATAAGCAAACTTAAGAGTACACTTGATGGATTTGAATTCAGCCGTGACAATATCAAGGTGGTATTAAACAAAGATTTCAAAATTATTTCTACTGAGATTCCAGATGATTTTAGTGGTGAAATTGATCTAGGGGATGCTGTTGAGATGTGGGTGTTTATGGAATCGAATACACAAACAACCTAATTAGAATAAAACAAAGAAGCCTTCCATAATGAAAGGCTTCTTTTTGTTTGGCGGTCCGGATGCCGGAATTGCCAAATCTTTGATACGTTGCAATTCCGCGCACTCTAGCAAAATCAACAAAGCGTATAATTTTCTCTATTGCGATATTCGCTTTGTGATTTTTCGGAGCGAGACTCGAACTCGCGACT
>JAFGWG010000151.1 GCA_016937255.1 Bacteroidales bacterium | reverse complement strand
TTTATCGTTGGCTTCGGACTTGACTACGATGGTCAAGCCAGGAATTTACGTGACATTTACAAAATCGAAGGATAAGCTATGATTAATATTGCACTTTTTGGCCCTCCGGGAGCCGGAAAAGGTACCCAATCGAGAATGTTACTCGAGAAATACAAGCTCACCTACATTTCTACCGGAGATATGTTGCGTGAAGAAATTGCCAATGACACCGATTTGGGTCGTCAGGCAAAAGACATTATTAACAAAGGGGGACTTGCTTCCGATGATATTATTGTTCAAATCATCGAAAACAAGATTAAAATGAACCCCGACAGCAATGGTTTTCTTTTTGATGGTTTCCCAAGAACTGTTTCTCAGGCCTATATTCTTGAAGGCTTGATGCTAAGAATGAACACCAGCCTTAGCTGCATGATTGCTCTTGAAGTTCCCAAAGACGATCTCATCAAAAGAATGATGGAAAGAGCCAGCCGTGAAAATCGTGCCGACGACAAGATGGAAGTTATTCAGCACCGCCTGGAAGAATATGAAAACAAAACAATTCCGGTGGCCAATTTCTACAAAGAGCTAGAGAAGTTTAATTCTGTAAGTGGTATTGGAGACTTGGAAACTGTTTTTGGTCGTATAGATGGAATCATACAGAAATCACTGGAAAATATGTGGCTAAATTTCATCCTTTATGGTCCTCCGGGAGCTGGAAAAGGAACACAAGCCAAAAAACTGGCCGAGAAATTCAACCTCGTTTATATTTCTACCGGTGAATTGCTCAGAAATGAAATTGCCAATCAAACTGAAATGGGAAAAATTGCCCAGCCTTTTGTAGATAGTGGCGATGTAGTTCCTGATGAAATTGCCATTAAAATGATCGAAAATAAAATCAACCAGCACCAAGGTGCGAAAGGCTTTATTTTCAAAGGCTTCCCGCTAACCATTGCACAGGCCTATATTTTTGATGGAATGCTTTGGAAAATGGGATCGAAAGTAAGCTGTGTATATGACTTCATTACACCAACTTTACAATCGATTAAACGACTCTCAGCCAGAGCCAATACCGAAAAAGCACGCTCATACGATCACGATATCGAAGTCATCATCCATCGTTTGGATGTTTTTGAACAAAGAACATCTCTTTTACGCGAATATTATCGCAAGAAAAACATTCTGCAAACCATTAATGGTGTTGGTAACGAGGACGAGGTATTTGATGAATTGAGCAGCAGAATTGAAAAAGCATTTAAAATTCTACGCTAATGTTTAACATGGTTGTATTTGGCCCTCCGGGCTGCGGAAAAGGAACTCAATCGAAGAAAATTGTGGAAGATTTTGGTTTTCTGCACATGTCTTCGGGCGATCTTATTCGTAAAGAAATTCGAAAAAATACAGCCATGGGACAGTTTCTGGAGAAATTCATCAGCCGTGGACTTCTGGTTCCCGACAGTATTATTCTGAAAGAGATCTTCCGCTATTGGTTACAGCATCTAAATGCTAAAGGAATGGTTTTCGATGGTTTTCCCCGAAATTTATATCAGGCACAAATGATGGATAAAGTGTTCAATAAGAGAAAATTGGGCATTGAACTGGTCATTTCCATCGAAGCTCCTGAAGATGAATTGATTCGCCGAGTAATTGAAAGAGGAAAAGACTCGGGACGCACCGACGATAATGCTGAAGTAATGCACAACCGCTTACTAATATATCAGAGTCAAACCCGACCCGTGATCGATTATTACAAAAAAAACAAAAGACTATTTACTGTTGATGGGCAAAATCCCATTAAGGAAGTATATGCTGAAATCAAATCTCTGATCTCAGAAAAACACCACTAAAACTATGGCACAAAGCAATTTTATTGACTACGTGAAAATCTTTTGTAGCAGTGGCAAGGGTGGTCCGGGATCGGCTCATTTTCATCGTTCCAAAAAAGATCCAAGAGGAGGTCCCGATGGGGGCGATGGGGGCAAAGGCGGTCATATTATTATGCGAGGCGATCCTGGTAAATGGACATTATTACATTTAAAATATACAAAACACCTTTTAGCTGAAAGCGGCACCAATGGTTCGGGAAACCGAAAAACAGGCGCCGACGGCAAAGACTTATACATTAATGTACCGCTGGGTACCGTTGCAAAAGATGCAGAAACCGGAGCATTTCTTGGCGAAATTAAAGAAGCCGGAGAAGAGCTAATACTCTTAAAAGGTGGTCGTGGCGGACTCGGGAACGATCATTTCAAATCACCTACAAATCAAGCCCCGAAATACGCACAACCCGGAGAAGACAGCGTGGAATCGTGGATTATTTTGGAGCTAAAAGTCTTGGCAGATGTTGGTCTGGTAGGATTTCCCAACGCCGGGAAATCGACCTTACTGTCAGTTGTGTCCGCTGCAAAGCCAGAAATTGCAGATTATCCTTTTACTACTCTTGTTCCAAATCTTGGTGTTGTTCCCTATTTCAATGAACAGTCATTTGTAATGGCCGATATTCCGGGAATTATTGAAGGCGCACATGAAGGAAAAGGACTGGGAACTAGATTTTTGCGACATATTGAAAGAAATTCTATTTTACTTTTTCTCATTCCGGCAGATAGCGAAGACCCTGTGGCAGAATACAAAACACTGTATAGAGAATTGGAATTATATAATCCCGATCTCTTATTAAAAGAACGCCTCATTTCTATATCAAAAGCTGATATTATTGAGGAGAAAGAAATGAAGAAAATCAAAGCCAAATTCAAAAAGGCAAACCTAGATATTATTTTCTTCTCATCAGTAAGTGGCGATGGATTGCCTGAACTCAAAAAGCACCTCTGGCAATTAATGAATTAAGAGCCTCTCATTTTCAGACCATTAAATTAAGAATAATTTGTGCGCACTTGTTTCTTTTAACAATTATGCACTACCTTTGCATATCTTTTCATGCGGATAATCAGAATTGTAAATATTGTAGCCCTTTTGGCATTTATTTTCTTGTGGATACTACTGTATTTCACTCGTGAAACATATATGGGTTCAGGGCTAACGTCTCCTGCACAAATAGATTCCACAGCCATACATTTTAGCAATCAAAACCCCTACTCATTTGTTTATAATAATAACGTTTACGGTTTCAAAAGCACGAGTACTTCTCAGGGAGACACAATTGTTACAGGCATTTGGGAGTTAAACACAGACTCAAATCTGGTTAATTACTATTCTATTCCAAAGGCTAATATAGACAAGATAGAGGCTCTTAATATGAATCCCGATTCGCAATTGGTTATTGTTGGCAGTCGTCGCGATTCTCTAATATCCGTTGTTTTTTTTGATTCAATTATTGAACAAAACATTCAATTTTCCGCACCCTCAGAATTTTTAGGCATGGGATTTCATAAAGGGAAAACGGAACTTGTTTTTGGGCGCAGCGGAAAAGTTCTCGGACATATTTATACCATAAGTGATACCGCGAAAATGCGAACCTACGATTTGCCAAATTTTTACAATCGCATTTGCGAAATAATTCAGGTATTTATTGAAGATGACACTTGGAAATTTCTAACTCAGACCGATTTTTACAGACGAAACGATGTATGGATTATTTTAGACACCAGTAGAAAAAGCAATTATCTCATTTGGGATGAACGGGCTGTATATCCTGAATATCCAGGAGTTCAGAATATTCATGGTGATGTAGTGCTCGACATTATGGATTATTCATTAAGCAAAAAAATTCCACTATTGCCACAAAGAGACTCTGTATTGCAATTTCAAAATCGCAAGCTCAAACTAATTAAGCCGGTAAAACAAAAAAATAGATTTTTTGCCACTGCAAACATTTTACCCGACACAACAACTTGGCTAATCACTTCCTATGATACGTCTAATAATGAATCGGGCTTTTTAAGCAGTGGTGGTTATTTGGGAAATATCAACAGCAATATTCCATGGGAAATGAGCAACAGTACTTATCATTTTCTCATTCCCGAAAGCAAATCAAAACAAATATTTTTTGGTTTGGATGAGTACCCAACTGCGCTTTTCGACCTAAAAGACGGTCACTATATACTTATAAGCTCAAAACTAAATTATGCTATACTCGACCAAAATGGTATATCATTAAAACGCACCAATTATTTTAAGATGCTCCATTCAACCATAATCAGAATTTACCCTGAAAAGAGAAAAATTCTGGAGGTAGATTTTCCTGAATTCGGAGCCATTCGATATTTTTTCATGCTTTACGGGTTAATTCCATTATGGCTACTCAGTCTGATTACAAACTGGCTAATTTTGGTCTTAAAGAAAAAGCCAAAATTCTCAGTTCGCGATAATCATCTGCCTTTTTCTTTGAGGCTTTTGCCTGGTAGCATAATTTTCCTCTTGTTTTTTGGCATCAGCATCATGAAAATGCTACATGATTTTGCAATTCTATAGAATCTCTACTATCGCCTTAACACAGCTTAGCACCTGCTATACAATACATTATAGCTTATACTGATTCTAAAATTGATATTTATCAAAAAAAATATTGATTAAAAGTACTCCAATCAAAATATTCTTTATAATATTGCTTCGCAATTAATTAACTCAAGTATAACCTTAAATTGTGTTACTATGTCTTTAAATGAGAAAGTGAATGCTTTCATGGCAAAAGTTATTGCCAAGAACCCAAGTGAGGTGGAATTCCACCAGGCTGTACGCGAAGTAGTAGAATCTTTGCTGCCATACATTGAAGAAAACCCAAAATATTCTGGTATTCTGGATCGTATTGTAGAGCCAGAAAGAGTAATCATGTTCCGTGTTCCATGGTTAGATGATGCTGGGAATGCTCAGATCAACAGAGGTTTCCGTATTGAAATGAACAGCGCTATTGGCCCTTACAAAGGTGGTCTGCGTTTTCACCCAACTGTAAACCTTGGAATCCTTAAATTTCTTGCTTTTGAGCAGGTATTTAAGAACTCACTAACTACTCTGCCTATGGGCGGTGGTAAAGGTGGATCTGATTTCGATCCTAAAGGAAAATCTGACAATGAAGTAATGAAGTTCACTCAGAGCTTTATGACAGAATTACAACGTCACATTGGTCCTGATACTGATGTACCTGCGGGTGATATCGGTGTTGGTGGACGTGAAATTGGTTTCATGTTCGGTCAGTACAAGCGTCTCCGCAACGAATTTACTGGTGTTCTTACTGGTAAAGGACTTGATTACGGTGGATCATTGATTCGTCCAGAAGCTACTGGTTACGGTCAGGTGTATTTTGCAAAAGAAATGCTTTCTACCCGCGGCGATAGTTTCCAAGGAAAAACTGTTGTTGTTTCTGGTTCTGGTAACGTAGCTCAGTATGCTACCCAGAAAGCTACCGAATTCGGTGGTAAAGTTGTTACTATGTCAGATTCTGCCGGATTCATTTATGATCCTGCCGGAATCGATGCTGAAAAACTCGAGTATGTTATGCATCTTAAAAACGTTAAGCGTGGTCGTATTAAAGAATACGCTGACAAGTATGGTTGTGAGTATTACGAAGGAAAAACTCCTTGGGGTATCAAATGCGATATCGCACTGCCTTCAGCTACTCAAAACGAACTTACTGGCGAAGATGCAAAAACTCTTATCGATAATGGATGCTTCTGTATCAGCGAAGGTGCTAATATGCCTTCAACTCCTGACGCAGTTGAGTATTTCATCGAGAAGAAAGTTCTCTTCGGCCCCGGAAAAGCTGCTAACGCCGGTGGTGTTGCAACTTCAGGTCTCGAAATGAGCCAAAACAGCTTACGTTTGAGCTGGACCCGTGAAGAAGTTGATACTAGACTTCATAACATTATGATTGAAATCCACAAAACCTGTGTTAAGTATGGTAAAAGCGCAGACGGATCTATCGACTATGTTAAGGGTGCAAACATTGGTGGCTTCGTAAAAGTTGCTGATGCTATGTTAGCTCAAGGACTCGTATAATCCTATTCAAAACATACAAAATAAAAGAGGCTGTCTCAAAAGGGATAGCCTCTTTTTTTATTAAAACATTTTGGTTAATAATTCGAGTAGAAATATCTTTGAAATTACA
>JAFGWG010000150.1 GCA_016937255.1 Bacteroidales bacterium | reverse complement strand
TGAGAAAAATCAAAAACGCATGAAGCTTTTCTTTCGTGAATACGGAGAAGAAAACGAAGAAAAATTGCTGATTCTACACGGACTCTTTGGCATGTCAGACAATTGGGTAAGCCCCGCAAAAAAACTTGCAAAAAAATATCACTGCTTTATTCCCGACCACAGAAATCATGGGCAATCCATGCATCACAACGTTTTCAGTTACGAGGCCATGCTCGAAGACTTGGAAGAGCTGATTGATGATCACGATATTTATAACTGCAATGTTCTGGGTCATAGCATGGGCGGCAAGTTGGGGATGTATTTTGCTTTGAACAATCCCGGACTTGTACAAAAACTGATTATTGCAGATATTAGCCCGGTAAATTACCGCCCGACAAGACATGCGGAACTGCTGAAAATAATGCAAAACCTCGATTTCAGCACTATGAAAGACCGTAAAGACATCGAAAATTATCTAATAGAACGGTTGGATGAAAAACGCATGATGTGGTTTGTGATGAAAAACATTAAAATGATTAGCCGTGAACAATATGCGTGGAAACTGAATATTCAGTCTATCATGAAAAATATTGTGAATATCTTTGAATTTGACATTTCCGGATTAAGTCCTTTTTCAGGACCAACTCTATTTTTAAAAGGTGGAGATTCTGAATTTATTTTGGATGAACACGAGCCGCAGATAAAAAAACTGTTTCCTAATTCTGAAATTAAAACAATAGCAAATGCCGGACACTGGCTGCATGCCGATCAGCCTGAAGTGTTTGTAGATCTTGTCAGAACGTTTTTGATTAGCTAATTAGCATAATTGAAGTGAAATTGAAAAAGTAAGATTGAAAAAGTTAAAAGTATTGGGGTTTTCAGTACTTATTATTTCCACTGATTGACAGATCTGTTTGCTGAAGTAAAAAATCACAACACTTGTAAAAACTTGATTTTGAACTAGGTGTCCATCTATCGACCACATGATAGTTTTTCGATATCTTCCCTTCAAGTATCCATTGTGATCCATCCAGACCAAGAAGTCCTTTTTCATTTGTTGGCATATCCCAAAAACCTGCAAGGTTCAAAAGCGCAATAAATTCATTCCATATTGATTCATCAATTTTTCTCATTTTACTTAATACCAAATCTCCGGGCTCATATCCACCAACTCCATTTGTCATTTTCCAATACAGTATATAATTTCCTTCATCCTTTTCAATTCTAATAGCAATAGGGGGGATGAAATGTACGCAACCATGTAAACCTATACACCTCATTTTTTGAACTATCATTATAAATAACTGGCTCAAGCATAGCAAACAAATGATATGAATACCAATTATTAATAAAAGTATCTCGACCATTATACCATGAAGTATCAGAAAAATCCGCCATTGGGAAATAATACTGAAAACTATCAGTTTGGATTTCATAAGTATCCTTAAGTGATATTATTTCAGAGTTGACAAAGCTGGAGTCCTTGTACTGTTGACCTTTACATAACGACAAAGAACCTATTAAATAAATAATGAAAAGAATCTGAAATTGTAATTTCATTTGAATATATTTGATTATAAATTTATGAAGAATATTTTGATTTACTTCAAACTTCTTACTTTTCTCCTTTTTCAATTTGACTTAAACAAACACGCATCCCCATAACTTAAAAAACGAAAATTGTTTTTCAGGGCAAAATCATACGCTTTTTTCCAATCTACGGAAGCAAAAGCATCGACCAGCATGAGCAATGTACTCGACGGCTGATGAAAATTGGTCAATAATAAATCTGCAGTTACCACCGGCTGTCCTTTCAGTATAAAAAGAGAAGTATCGCCAATGAAACCGCTATTTGAATTTTTTATTGAAATCGCGAGCAGTTTTTCAAAAGCTTCCTTTTTCGAAATCAGACCTTTAGCTTTTACCTGCAAATGATCCCATTGCTCAATGAATATATGATTTGACTCATCAATTAATTTGTGGTGAATTTTAAGAGCGTGCAAATACAAACTCTCCATGGTTCTAAGCGTAGTTGTTCCTACAAAAAGCCAGGGACATTCTATATTTTGATACATATTTTCCAACTCTTCATGTGTAATATGTATCGTTTCCTTATGCATGTCGTGATCCTTCACCTCCCCTTTTACTGGGCGAAATGTTCCTATTCCCACATCCAGAGATACTCTTGCGAATTTCACCCCTTGGTTTTGCATAAGCGCCATCATTTCATCATTAAAATGTAAACCGGCAGTAGGTGCAGCAACTGAGCCTTCGCGTTTTGCAAATACAGTTTGATATCGCTCCAGATCATATTTTTCGCTTTCACGTCTAATATAAGGCGGCAAAGGCACTTTTCCTGCTTCGGCTAACACAGCAGCAAAGCTCATTTCCGGTTTGGACCATGAAAACAGAACTGAATTCTGTCCGGTTCTTTCGGCAACCAGCATTAGACCATCAATACGAAGCTGCAATAAACCACTTTTCCATTTGGCGGCATTCCTAATTAAAACTTCCCATTCTGAAGACTCCTTTCGGGTCATTTCCACTTGAAAATCATTGTCTGGCAAAGGTTTCAAAAGAAAAACCTCAATTTTTGCGCCAGTACTTTTTTGAAAATGAAGGCGAGCAGGAATAACTCGAGTTTCATTAAAAACCATCAATGTATTAGCCGGAATAAGATTAGGTAAATCATTGAAATTCTGCTTCTGAAAATGCTGAGTAGTGGCATTTAACAATAATGAGTCGCCCCTCCGCTCTGTTGGATATGCAGCAATGCGCTCCGCCGGGAGATCATAATCGTAATCAGAAATAGATGGAAAACTGAATTCTTGACTCATATCAGGGCAGTTTCAAAATAATCTGATCACCGTATTTATTCAAAACATATTCCATATCGCAGGTTCGCACATTCAAAATTTTATTATCCTTCACATGGTATTCATATTCCACATAATCCTGTTTAAAAAGGTAAAGTTTGAATAAAATATCACCCCTTAATCGGGCGAAGAGTTCTTCGCCTTCGTGAAAAACCCTGTTAAGATCATCGCTGTTCATGTATTTACTTAATTTCTTCCGGGGCAAAAATTCCGGGAAGATCAATATCATCTTTTATTAAATAAGCTTCTGGCCATTGTTCAATAATACGAAGCTTAAAGGCTTCTGCCTCCAGCTTATTGCGAAAATTTCCAACGCGTACCTTATAATAAGGCTCTTGAAAAACCACATAAGCGGCCACGTCTGGATAACGAGACATAAATTTTCCCTTTTCACCAAAAGCACGGTTTCGGGAATAGTTGCCGGATTCAAAAAAGATCTGAATTCTGTAGCCGGGGAAACCTTTTACATTTTCGTTAAAGTAAATATGCTTAGCCACAATGGTTTCTATGCCTTTTTCTCCATTAAGGGTAAATTTCCCCTGTGCTGAAACAGAAACAGAAATGGCAAAAAGCGCTATGGTTAGAATAATTAATCGCATGATATTCGATTTTGTACAAAAATAACTCATTTTCGGGAATTGCAAAAATTACACCGTGAATTTTAATAGAACATGGATTTTTCTCACTAAGAATTAAGAACACAAAGAATATATGGAATGCAGATTTTGTTTTGTGGAATGTGGAAAGTGGAATAGACCGCAGAAAAATGCAGTTTTATTTGCAACGGATGCACGGATAAATTACATGGTATCGTACTTCAATGAATACGGATGCTACGTCACTGATAAAGGTCTTATGCGTCTCTGCCACTTTGCGAGAAATGGAACACAGATTTTGTTTTGTGGATTATAGAATGGTTATCCATGTTCCATGACCCTCATACTTCGGGACTATGAGAAATAGATTTTGCTTGTCCGAAAATCTTACCTTTGCACCATCAAAGCAAAGGCCATGACTAAAAAGGATATGAGGGATGCGCTGCTAGTTCTGCAGCAAAAAGTTGAGGGTGAAATCAGGTTCGATTCCATCAGTAAAGTACTGTATTCTACCGATGCATCTGCATATAAGGAAGAACCGCTTGGGGTTGTATTTCCAAAAAATCTCAATGACCTGAAAAATGCCATTGCTTTTGCCAAAGAAAATCAAATTACTCTTATTCCTCGTGCAGCGGGAACTTCATTAGCCGGACAAGTGGTGGGTCATGGGCTCGTTTTAGATATGTCGCGCCATTTTTGTGATATTATGGAAATCAATACAAAAGAGCATTGGGTACGAGTACAACCTGGGGTAATTCTGGATGAACTGAACCGTGAACTCGCACAACACGGACTCTTTTTCGGACCGGAAACCAGCACCGCATCGCGTTGTAATATGGGTGGGATGCTAGGCAATAACAGTTGCGGTGCACACAGCCTCATCTACGGCAGCACCCGCGAACATACCCTCGAAGTAAAAGCCCTGTTATCCGATGGCAGCGAAGCAGAATTCAAAGCCTTAAGCAAAGCTGAATTCAACGAAAAATGCAAACTCGAAAATCTTGAAGGTGAGATTTATAGAAATATTCAAAGCATATTATCCAATAATGAAAACGCCGAGAGAATCCGCAAAGAGTTTCCCGATCCAAGAGTGGAAAGACGCAATACCGGCTATGCTATAGATATCTTACTGGAAACTGAGCCGTTTTCCGATTCAAACACGCCATTCAATTTCAGCAAATTCATTGCAGGATCGGAAGGAACGCTGGCTTTGCATTACGAGATTAAGCTAAATCTGGTGCCACTGCCACCTGAAGAAAAAGCATTGCTTTGTGTGCATTGTGAAACTTTGGAAGATTCAATAAAAGCCAATCTGCTCGCGCTGGAAGAAAAACCGGCTTCGGTAGAATTGATGGACAAAGGCATTCTGGATCTGACCAAAGAAAATATCAGCCAGAATAAAAACCGCTTTTTTGTGGAAGGCGATCCTGCAGCCATACTCATTGTGGAATTTGCCGAAGAAAACCAGGATATTATTAGCCAAAAAGCCAAAACCCTTGAGAAAAATATTAGAGAAGCCGGTCTGGGCTACCATTTTCCACTTGTCTATGGCAAAGACATTAAAAAAGTTTGGGATCTTCGCAAAGCAGGCCTGGGAGTACTCAGTAATATGCCCGGCGATGCCAAGCCTGTTCCCGTAATTGAAGATACAGCTGTTTGCCCCGAATATTTGCCTGACTATATCGACGATTTTAATAAAGTACTGGCCAAACACGGGCTCTCCTGTGTATTTTACGCCCATATTGCTACTGGTGAACTGCATTTGCGTCCGGTTTTGAACTTAAAAGATCCAAAAGATGTGGAATTATTCCACACAATTGCACTGGAATCGGCAAAACTGGTAAAAAAATATCGTGGTTCCCTCAGTGGCGAGCATGGCGACGGACGTTTGCGCGGAGAATTTATTCCGCTCATGATCGGCGAAGAGAACTATGCTTTGCTGAAAGACATTAAAAAAGCCTGGGATCCACAAAATATTTTCAATAAGGGCAAAATTACTGATACGCCATCCATGAACACTTTCCTGCGTTTTGAACCGGGAAAGGAAGTCAGAGAAATTGAGACCTATTACGATTTCAGCAAAGACCAAGGCTTTTTGCGTGCGGTAGAAAAATGTAACGGATCAGGCGATTGCCGCAAGCCGTTTACTGCTTCTGGCGGAATGTGCCCAAGTTATCAGGCCAGCATGGACGAGCAGCAAACCACTCGTGCCCGAGCCAATGTTTTACGCGAATTTATTACCAATAGCGAAAAAGCAAATCCTTTCAATCATAAAGAAATATACGAGGTACTTGATTTGTGCCTGGGTTGTAAACTCTGCAAATCGGAATGTCCCTCATCGGTGGATATGGCGAAATACAAAACCGAGTTTTTGCAACACTGGCACGATAATCATGCTGTTCCAGTTCGCACCAAAGCCATTGCCAATATAGACCGAATTAATAGACTGGGAATGATTGCCCCTCCGCTTTACAATATTTTTGCGGGAAGCATGTTTTTGTCGTGGCCCATTAAAAAAGCGTTGGGATTTGCAACCAAACGTAGTCTGCCAAAACTCTATAAATATTCACTTCGACGCTGGGCAAAAAGACATTTGTCGGAACTAAACGAAAATAGCGGACATAATGGTAGCGTTTATCTTTTTGTGGATGAATTTACAAATCTGAATGATACGCTGATTGGAATTAAGACCATAAGTTTACTTTGTGCTTTAGGATATAGTGTTGAATTGCCTGAGCATGGTCTAAGCGGACGCACTTTTATCAGCAAAGGCATGCTTAAAAAAGCCAGAAAAATTATTGACGGCAATATTGAAAGCCTGAGCGGTAAAATCTCAGGGATCAAACCTCTGATTGGCATTGAACCATCTGCCATTTTGGGTTTCCGCGATGAATACCCTGAACTTTGCAGCCCTCATTTGCGTGAAAAAGCCAAAGAAATGATGGGCAGCACCATGTTAATTGACGAATTTCTGGCTGAAGAGTTCAGAAATGGCAAAATCTGGTCTGAACAATTCACAAGCGAATCTAAAAAGATCATTTTCCACGGACATTGCCAGCAAAAAGCCATTACCGGAACAGCTGCAACCAAAGAAATGCTTTCGATTCCTGAGAATTTTGAAGTAGATGAAATTCCTTCAGGCTGTTGTGGCATGGCAGGCAGTTTTGGGTATGAAAAAGAACATTATGACCTGAGCATGAAAGTGGGCGAACTCGTTTTATTACCAACAATTCGCAAAGCTGACAAAGACACCATCATTGTGGCTGCGGGAACCAGTTGCCGTCATCAAATTAAGGATGGAACCAAGAAAAAGGCGCTGCATCCGGTGGAGGTGCTTTGGGATAATTTGGCGAATAAAGACGTGGATGAACGCTAAGAAAATGATATCAAATCTTTGCAAAAAAGGAATCAGAAGCAAATTATCATCCAAAGCTCAATCTAATTCAGCAAATAGCTTTCATCTCAACGTCAAGAATGAGATTTTTACAAACATTGTCATGCTGAGCAGCTTGCCCTGAGCTTGCCGAAGGGAAGTACGACATTGTTTATTCAAAATAAATCTGCCGCCTTTCGACGGGCTCAAGATGACAGATTTATTTCCCCCGCATTCCACAAGAAAATTTGGTTCTATGTAAAAATTTGATTTATGGATTTTCCGAGGATTAGAAGTCTCTTGAAACTTAATTTAAAAACTTCTCAACTCTCAATTCCAACTTCTAATTTCTCAATTCTAAGTTCTCAACTCTCCCTTCCACCCTCGGTTTAGAAATAATTATAAAATTCTCCTTTGTCCCCCCAAGAAAATATGTAATTTTGAGCAGCGAATAGTTTCAAACTCAATTATGAAAGATACACGTTACATTTTTGTTACCGGAGGTGTGGTTTCATCCCTCGGAAAAGGAATCATTTCTGCATCTCTGGCGCGCTTACTTAAAGCCAGGGGATTAAATGTCACCATTCAAAAGCTCGATCCGTATATCAATGTAGATCCGGGAACACTAAATCCCTACGAGCATGGAGAATGCTATGTTACTGAAGACGGAGCCGAAACCGATCTTGATTTGGGACATTACGAACGTTTTCTAAATGTGCACACTTCACAAGCGAATAATGTTACCACTGGTCGCATTTATCAGAGTGTAATCGACAAAGAGCGTCGTGGAGATTATTTAGGCGAAACCGTGCAGATTATTCCACATATTACCGATGAAATTAAATATCGCATCCGCTTGCTGGCAGCTCATGGCAAATATGATGTCATTATTACTGAAATTGGTGGAACTGTAGGTGATATTGAGTCATTACCTTATATTGAAGCTGTTCGTCAAATGCGTTGGGAACTGGGAGAAAAAGCTGCGGTAATTCACCTTACACTTGTTCCTTATCTTACGGCAAGTGGTGAATTGAAAACTAAGCCCACACAACACTCTGTAAAAACACTTTTAGAACTCGGAGTTCAGCCTGATGTTATTGTTTGCCGAACTGAGAAACCTTTAAATGAAGGAATAAAAAGCAAAATTGCACTTTTCTGCAACGTAAAAGAAGAAGCGGTAATTGAAAGCATTGATGTAAGCACCATTTACGAAGTTCCGATTCGCATGCGTGATGAAAAACTGGATGAAGTTATTCTAAAAAAAATAGGCTTACCCATAAATAAAGCTGATTTAAGCGGCTGGGAAGATTTTTTGAAACGCCTGAAAAATCCAAAAGGCAAAACCCGTATTGGAGTGATTGGAAAATACGTGGAGCTGAAAGACTCTTATAAATCCATTCTGGAATCGCTGCTACATGCCGGGGCCAAGAATCAGGTGAAAGTTGATATTGAATTGATACATTCGGAGCATCTCAACGAAACGAATATCGAAGAAAAACTCGGTGGATTAAATGGTATTTTGGTTGCTCCAGGATTTGGTGAGCGTGGATTTGAAGGGAAAATACTGGCAGTAAAATATGCCCGTGAGAATAATGTGCCTTTCCTTGGCATTTGTTTGGGAATGCAGGCTGCTGTGATAGAATTTGCACGCAATGTTTTGCATCTTGAAGGCGCACATAGTCGTGAAGTGGATCGCAGAACTCCACATCCGGTAATTGACATTATGGAATCTCAGAAAAAAGTGAGCGGTAAAGGTGGCACCATGCGTTTGGGTTCATATCCTTGTGAAATTAAAAAAGGCAGCAAACTGGAAGCCATTTATCCAGAGCAGCTGATTCACGAGCGCCATAGACATCGTTACGAATTCAACAATAAATATATAGAAATGTATGCCATGCACGGCATGCATGCTGTGGGAATCAACCCCAACGAAGATCTGGTTGAAATTGTAGAGCTCGACAAGCATCCATGGTTTATCGGTGTACAGTTCCATCCCGAGTATAAAAGCACTGTTGAATCGCCGCATCCTCTTTTTACGGCGTTTATTGCAGCAGCAGTGAAAGAATCAAAAAAGAAGAATTAAAGCAGAATCATTACTTTTGTCCTCCATTAAACAATAAAAGATGAATAAAAACCAAATCATCGGCCTTTTACTTATTTTCGGAATCCTGATCGGATACATGGTCATTACTTCTCCAAGTAAAGAAGAGCTTGCAAAACAAAAAGCTGAGCAGGACTCCATTGCACAAGTAAAACACGAACAGGACTCATTGAATGCCATTGCTATGGCTGATTCAATAAAGGCTGCAGATACTATTGTAATGGACAGTAATCAAGTAATTCCAGTTGATAATAATATTGCAGGAGTTGGTGATAGTTTAAGTACTGATTCCATTTCAGCACCCATACTTTTTGCTCAACACGGGCATTTTTACAAAAATATGGCAGGTAAAGAAGAATCCTTTTATATCGAAAGTGATCTCCTTCGTATTGAGTTTAATAGCAAGGGTGGAGGCATTAAACAAGTTTGGCTGAAAGATTTTCTTACCTATGATAAAGAACCTCTGAAACTGTATTACGAGGATAACAACTATCTATCACTGGCTTTTAGCACTAACAAAACCATTGCTAACACCAAAGATCTCTTTTTTGAGCCATTGGATTCAGCTGTTCTCACAAGTGATAGTAGTGCCACCGTTGATAGTGACAGCCTTGTTTTCACATTAAAAGCGCCTGCTTATGATGACAAAGAGAACGAAGTTGGTGCAGTGCTTATTCATTATATTATTCCAAAAAACTCGTATCTGATTCATTTCTCTTATGAATTTGTAGGTGCAGAAAATTTTATGCCCATTGGCAATACCTATATGGATATGTCGTGGAATGCTGATTTACAAAGACAGGAGAAAAGCCTTAAAACAGAAAGAGACGTAACCACCATTTACTATCGTGATTCTGACGAGGATGTTGATTATCTTTCGGAACGTAAAGACGATAGTGAAGAAATAACCACATCATTAAAATGGGTTTCTTTTAAGCAACAGTTTTTTAGTACTTCACTGATTGCAAAAGACAGAATAGCTTCGGCAAATCTTAAAACCATAACCAGGGAACTTGACGACGATCATTACTTAAAAACTCTGCAAGCCGATATGAGCATTGAGTTTGACCCACAAAGCAGCAAAGGTATTTCTTTTGATCTGTACATGGGCCCAAACAAATATCGCACTTTACGTGATCTTGATCTTGATCTTGAAAGACAAATTCCGCTGGGTTGGAGTTTTGCACCTTTAGCATGGATCAACCGTTTTGCCGTAATTCCGGTATTCAACTGGCTCGAAAGCTATGGTTTTGGCTACGGAATTATCATTCTGTTGCTTACCATCATGCTTAAAACTGTTCTTTTCCCTATTGCTTTCAGAACCTATAAGAGCTCAGCCAAAATGAGGGTTCTTAAGCCTGAAATTGATGAAATTGGCAAGAAATTTCCGAAGAAAGAAGACTCAATGAAGAAGCAGCAGGCCACTATGGCGCTGTATAAAAAGGCCGGAGTAAGTCCAATGGCGGGTTGTGTACCAATGTTGCTACAATTCCCTATTCTGATTGCCATGTTCCGTTTCTTCCCTGCTTCAATTGAATTGCGCCAGCAATCTTTCCTTTGGGCAGACGACCTTTCAAGTTATGATTCTGTTCTGGATCTTGGGACAAACATTCCGTTCTATGGCGACCACGTGAGTCTTTTCACATTATTGATGACCATTTCAACGGTAATTTACACTCGCATCAATAACCAGATGATGGCTTCGACCAATCAAATGCCGGGAATGAAAACCATCATGTATATTATGCCGATTATGTTCCTCGGATTCTTTAATAATTATGCTTCAGGTTTGAGTTATTATTATTTACTCGCTAACCTTATTACTTTCGCACAGATGTTCTTCATCCGTAGATTGATTGACGAGGACAAACTCAGATTAACCATTGAAGCCCATAAGAAAAAGCCGGCCACCAAGTCTAAATTCCAACAAAGACTGGAAGAGGCTGCTAAGGCACGTGGACAACAGAAACGATAAATTTTAAACCAAATAAAAAAGCCGCTTTTTAGCGGCTTTTGTTTCCTAAATTCAACAAATAAATGCAACTTTTTAGAGGAGTAAAAGATTAACATTTTTCAAGACAAAGGAGAAAGAAAAAACTCTT
>JAFGWG010000149.1 GCA_016937255.1 Bacteroidales bacterium | reverse complement strand
TATTGCGACACACCCATTGTTAACAACACCGCCACAATTGTTAATAGCCATCGAAAACCCAAAATGTTTTAATGCGTTTGCCCTGGATTATGACCTTTCGTTTGATTTACTTATGTATATATTCATGATATTCTCATTATTTAGTACCTTTGCAGTCGCTATGGGAAGAATAATGGCCATCGATTACGGTCGCAAGAGATGCGGAATTGCTGTTACAGATGAGTTGCGAATGATCGCTTCTCCATACGATACAGTTTTAGCTCACCAACTTGAAGATTTTCTGAAGAAATACTTTAGCGAGAATCTGGTAGATATTGTTGTAATTGGGTTACCTGTTGATATGAAAGGCGATGCATCTGAAAGTGAGAAGTATATTCAGCCTTTTTTGAATCGCTTTAGGAAATTGTTTCCGGGTAAAAAACTGGAGCGTTTTGACGAGCGTTTTACCTCGAAAATGGCGTTGCAGGCTATGATTACTGCAGGGTCAAAAATATCGGAGCGACGCGATAAAGGCAATATTGATAAGGTGAGTGCCGCAATTATTCTTCAGGATTATTTACAATATGCAATGAAGGACTGATATGATTTTACCAATTGTAGCTTATGGACATCCCACTTTAAGGAAAAAATCGGTAGATATCGATAAGGATATGCCTGATTTTAAGAAATTTATGGAAGATTTGTGGGAAACCATGTATGAAACCGATGGCGTAGGACTTGCAGCTCCTCAGGTAAACAGAAATATTCGTGTGTTTGTGATCGACGCAGATCCATTTAAGGAAAAATATCCTGAATCTGCGGGAATTCAAAAAGCTTTTATTAATGCTCAAATTATTGAGCGTAGTGGAGAAGAAGTGTATCACAACGAAGGCTGCTTAAGTGTGCCTGCAATTCATGAAGATATTTTGCGTGAATCGAAAATCAAGATTCATTATTTCGACGAGGAGTGGAATGAGCATGAAGACGAGTTTGAAGGAATATTGGCTCGTGTTATTCAGCATGAGTACGATCATTTGGAAGGCGTTTTGTTTGTAGATCATTTGCCGGGAATACGTAAAATGATGCTTAGAAACAAACTCAACGATATTGCTAAAGCTAAAATTTCACCTCCTTACAGAATGATTTTTGCACCCAGTAAAAACATCAAATTATGAAAAAACTTCTTTCCTATCTAGTTCTCGCAGCAACAGTTTTTATAATCGTTTCTTGCAATAATGGTCGCGAGCAATTGAATGATGATATCAAGGCCAAGGAAAAAATAGTTTCCGAATCAATGAATGATGTGTTTGATAAATCTACGGCTGAAATACTTCGTCAGGATTATATTCGCTTTGCCGATGAATATCCAGAGGATAGTCTGGCACCAGTTTATCTGCATAAGGCTTCTGAGTTGGCCATTAATTTGAATATGCCTCAGGAAGCGGTATCAACCATTGATACTTTAATTAAGCGTTTTCCTGATTATATTTATCTGCCAGATGCATGGTTTTTTAAGGGGTTTATCCAAGAAAATTATCTCAGAGATCAGGATGCAGCTATGAAAACTTATGAATCATTTGTTCAGAATTATCCCGATCATGAAATGGCACCTCAGGTACAATTTAGTTTGGATAATTTGGGAAAATCGGCAGATGATCTGCTTGAGGAATTTATGCAAAATACACAGCAAAACGACACTGTATCTATCCTTCCTGATACTAAATAAAATATTTTCAGTATTTTTTGCTTATTCCAAAAATTATACTGACCTTTGCAGTCCGAAAAAAAATGAGCGTTATGGCTAGAGTATGTCAACTTACAGGAAAAAAGCGGATTAGCGGTAATAATGTATCCCACTCACACATTAAAACCAAAAGAAAATTCAATCCCAATATTCAGGAAAAGCGTTTATACATTCCTGAAGAAGATAAGTGGATTAAATTGAAAATCTCTACTTCCGTATTGAGAACCATTAACAAGAAGGGCGTATCAGCTGTTTTGAATGAGGCTCGCAAGCAAGGTTTTAAAGTTTAGTAAAAGAATTTTCAATATATTTGAACCACGCTTTTTCGGCGTGGTTTTTTTGTTTCTAATACTAAAAATGTTTATCCTTCGTTAGGCAAGTAATTATGAAGAAATCGCTAATTTTATTTTTATTTTGTCTTCTTTCTGCGCCTGTTTTAATGCAAGCTCAGCAGGAAGGTGAGGAACGAAATAAATTGGTGCAATTTAGCGGAGTTGTTGTTACAGCAGATAGCCTCAGACCTTTGCCATTTACACATATCACTATTCAGGGATCGCGCCGTGGAACCATTAGCGATTATTTTGGTTTCTTTTCTTTTGTTGCTGAGAAAGGTGATGTAATTGTGTTCTCAAGTCTTGGATACAAAAAATCGTATTATAAAATCCCCGATACTTTGTCAGGTCATAGATACTCACTGATTCAGGTGATGCAAAATGATACCATCCTGTTATCTGAAACAGTAATCTATCCATGGCCTAGTCCTTCACAATTTAAGGATGCCTTCATTAATTTGAATCCTCCCACAGATGATTATGATCGAGCCATGAACAACCTGACATTAGCCGAACTGAAAGAAAGGGGTGAAAATATGCCCATGGACGGCAGTATGAACTACCGGAACTATATTCAGAATGTTAGTAATCAACTTTATTATGCTGGACAATTGCCTCCCAATAATCTTCTAAATCCCATTGCGTGGTCAAAATTTATTAAAGCCTGGCAAAATGGAGATTTTATTAGAAAGAAAGACTCTGAAACCGAATATTACTACAATGACCCGCTCGAATAATCACTATTTTTTACTGCTCTTTCTTATGCTGATTTTGCCCTTTTCTTCAATGGCGCAAAACACAGCTACGGTTTTCGGAAAGGTTATTAATGACAGAGGCCGACCCCTTGAATTGGTAAATATTGCCATTATGGGACTGCCTGGAGGAACCTCTACAAATCCAGACGGTTCGTATGAAATAGAAATTCCGGCAAATGAAGATATTATTATTGCCTATTCTATTTTAAGTTTTCGCATCGAATTTGATACTTTGAACTTGAACCCCGGTGAGCGATTTGAACGCAATATGATGCTTACCGACAAAGCCGTAATTCTTAATACCGTCGAAGTTCGAGATCGCTACGATATGGCTGGGGGAATTATTCGCTTGGATCCCAAGAAATCAAATCTCTTGCCTACTTATGGAGGTTTGGAAACTTTGGTGAAACTTATTGGACTTGGTGTTTCCTCTGGTAATGAACTATCCTCTACATATAGTGTCCGGGGCGGTAATTTTGATGAAAATTTGGTATATGCAAACGATATAGAAATCTATCGTCCTTTCTTAGTTCGCAGTGGTCAACAGGAAGGATTAAGTTTTCTAAATTCCGATCTGGTAAGTTCCGTCTCTTTTTCTTCTGGTGGATTTGAACCCAAATATGGGGATAAAATGTCGTCGGTACTCGATGTGCAGTATAAACGTCCGGATTCTCTGCGTGGTCATGCACAGGTTAGTCTTTTGGGCGCCAATACGCATATTGAAGGAATGAGCGATAATTCGCGCTTTACTTATCTTGCTGGTTTACGATATAAAAGCAACCAATATGTTTTGAATGCCATGGAAACGGAAGGTGAATTTAAGCCCTCATTTATGGATTTTCAGACCTATCTAACTTGGATGCTGAGCGAAACATCGGAAGTTAGTGTGCTGGGTTATTATTCTTCTAATAAGTATAATTTGGTTCCGGAAACCCGTGAAACGAGCTATGGAACTATTAATCAGGCATATCGCCTGACAATCTATTTCGATGGTTTGGAAGCAGATCAGTTTCGCACTGCATTGGGTGGAATTCGATATGTTCACCGTCCGGATACCAACTTGCAATTGAAATATATTCTTTCTGCCTATTCTTCTCTTGAAGATGAAAAATATGATATTCAGGGGCAGTATTGGATTGGATTACTGGAAAATGATTTGGGATCCGATGAATTTGGTGGTGTGGCTCAAAATCTCGGTGTTGGAACTTTCTTAGATCATGCCCGCAACTTGCTTGACATCTATGTGGTTTCTGCTGAACATAAAGGTTTATATGATAACGGAAATTTCTTTCTCCAATGGGGTTTAAAAGCTCAGCATGAAAATATCCGCGATCGAATATGGGAATGGAATTATATCGATTCCTCTGCGTATTCTCTGCCGCATATTACTGATTCTGTGGGTTATATAGATCCAACTTTGCAAGAATATCAATATTTGAATCTTTCAAATGTGTTAATTTCAAGATTGACCCTTCAGTCAATGCGTTATTCTGGCTTCATCCAGAATGGCTGGGAATGGATGTGGGACAGCACACGTTTTAATTTGCTTGGCGGTGTACGCGCATCATATTGGGACGTTAATGAGGAATTGTTGATCAGCCCTCGACTTTCCTGTAGTTTTTATCCAAACTGGGATCGTGAGTTTTTATTCCGTTTGGCAACTGGTTTATATCAGCAACCTCCTTTTTATAGAGAGTTGAGAGATTTGACAGGAAACTTGCATACTGATGTTAAAGCACAAAAATCTTTGCATTTTGTTGCTGGCATGGAATACGATTTCGAAGCATGGGAAAGACCTTTTAGATTAGTGGCAGAAGCCTATTATAAAAATCTTTATGACCTCGTTCCTTATATTGTGGATAATGTGCGCATACGCTATTTGCCCGATTATACTTCTCATGGATATGCTTATGGGTTTGACCTGAAGTTAAATGGCGAATTTGTTGAAGATGCTGAATCGTGGATTAGTATTGGAATCCTCAATACGCAAGAGGATATTGAGGGTGATTATTATATGGAATATTATAATGCTGCAGGTGAAGAAATTATTTCCGGCTACACCATCGATCAGGTTGCTGTTGATAGCACCCGATTCGAGCCCGGTTACATTCGCCGTCCGGCCGATCAGCGAGTGAATGTGAGTATTTTCTTTCAGGATTACCTGCCACAAAACCCAAGTTATAAAATGCACATGAGTTTGGTTTTTGGTTCAAGGCTTCCATTTGGCCCTCCTGGAGCGGATAAATACCTCCATGTACTCAAAATGCCTCCATATCGCAGGGTTGATATAGGCTTTTCAAAGCAGCTCGTCGGGTATCAAGATCCGAAGAAACCGATTCGTGAACGTAAAAACTTTAAATTTATCCGTAATGCATGGATTAGCCTTGAGATTTTCAATCTCTTACAAAACAATAATACCGTTTCCTATATATGGGTTACCGATGTGAGTAATCGCCAATATGCCGTGCCAAATTACCTGACCCCAAGACAGTTGAATATGAAATTGCTGGTGCAGTTTTAGCAATAGAAATTGTTAGTTATAAATTGTTAGTTGTTAATTATTAATGACTTACTATGAACAAATTTGCAATTATAATTAACCATTTCCCTAACCATTAACCAATTCCCCATTAACCAATTTCCCATTTCCCCATTAACCAATTAACCATTTCCCCATTAACCATTTCCCCATTAACCCATTAACCAATTCCCCATTAACCATTAACCATTTCCCCATTAACCCATTAACCATTTCCCCATTAACCAATTCCCCATTAACCAATTAACCATTTCCCCATTAACCATTAACCAATTCCCCATTAACTAATTAACCAATTCCCCATTAACCAATTCCCCATTAACCAATTAACCATTTCCCCATTAACCCATTAACCAATTCCCCATTCCCCATTAATAATTAAATCTGATCATCCTTCTCTTCCTCATCAGGACTTTCTGTCTCAGGCTCAATTGTATTGTCTTCCGATAAATCAATTCGTGAATCTTCCTCTTCAATTGCCTTATTGATATCATTTAGCACATCTTCGTTTATATTCTCATTTCGGGCTTCTTCAATGGAGGAAATACTCAGACCGTTATCTTGCTTTTTACTAACCATCAGACCTATCATCATAAGAATATTGGAAAGAATAATTACATAAAACAGCAGTCCCTGACCCAAGCCTGAAATCATTTTTCCAGCAGGGATACTGAAAAACAAAAGAATAGTAATCAACCCGCGTGGAGCAATGAAAATTTCTGGGAATATTGAGCTTTTCACAGTAAATTTCAGATAAACAAACCTGATACCAAGCATGGCAATAATAATCAGTGTTCCAATAATCCAAACACTATTATCTGCCAACAGCGCAAAATCGAATGAGAATCCAAAGATTACAAAAAACATAGTGCGAATAAGAAATGCCACTTCGGCAGTAACCGATTTAAGGAATTTAAGCTCCACATCTAGAGCAGGGAAATCGAATATTTTTCGAAGCTTTCCTGGAGTTAATCGATCTAGAATTCGATAATTATTCAAAACTACCCCGAAGAACATAATCAGCACCAAAGTAGAAAGGTGTGCCATTTTTCCAATGGAATAAATAATCATCAGAATGGCAAAAATCATAAAGAATTTATGGTGTGCTTTAATGGCTGTCATAAAATACATGAGTGCCACTGTACTTAAAATACTAATAAGAAGCAGAATAACGAGTTCTCCGAAAAACCCTGTAAAAGCATGTATATCTATTACTTCATTAATTACGATGAAGTTAAAAAACATAATACCAAGGATATCGGAAAAGGTGCTTTCGTAGGTAAGAAATTCTTTTTTATGTCGGCTTAAATTAACAACACTTGGAATAGTGATAGCCGAGCTTACTACCGAAAATGGAATGGCGTTCACCAGACAGATCAAAAAAGATTCCTTAGTGAGACCATAAATAATACCAGCAATAAGGAATGCCGTTGCCAGTAAAATAACAAGCGCTGAAAGAAATGACGAGCCCACCAGCTTCATTTTCTTTCGATTAATTTCCAGATCAAGTGAGCCTTCGAGCACAATCATAATCAAACCAATGATGCCAAAAACGCTCAGATACTGATTGAGATCTGCTTCCGGAACCTCAATTCCGTTTCCCGACATAATAGGCCGAAGAATGATACCCACTCCCAAGAGCAGAAGTATGCTCGGGAAATTGGTTCTCTTGGCCACCCAGTCGAACACATAAGAAAACACCACCAAAATGGCAATGCCCATTACAATATAATACGGATCGAGGTGCATGTATTCTTTTTTGCAAAATTAGTAAATAAATAGGGATAAAAATTATAAAATCAATTTGTATCTTTACATCAATACATTTAATGAAATATGAAATTTAAAACTTGGATAAAAATATTTATCCCAATGGTAATATTGTTAGCAGTAACTGCTTTTTTTATTGACTATTACTGGGATAAAAAAGAAGAACTTGCCAAGCAGAAATTTATTGAGATGGAATTTCGCGGCGAACTCGATACTTTAATTTCTGTATCCAGAGGAGTGAATATGTTTTAAAGGGCGACGGTTCCACGTCGCTTATGGGTTTTATCTTTGCTAAGCGACGATGGAATGTCGCCAAGGCTTGCGATAAACCTGACAGGTTTTTCCGCGTTTGCGCCAGTTTAAACCTGTCAGGTTTTTATAAAATCTACGATTTCAAGCCCACCACATTGTCATCTTACGTAGCGGTGGACGTTGGAATGCAGCTTTTCAAAAGCGTCAGGTGTTGAAATATCGTCAAACAGAACTCCGAAGGAGTTGAATATAAATATCCCAAAACGCTGCTCTAGGAAAGAAAAAAGACGATGACGACCTTGAATATTCGAATTTGTAAAAAAAACTTGCGTATTTGCTTGTAAAACAACAATACTGTTTGAGGCGCGTTAGAAATGAGGCACGAATGGCTAATAGGCCGAGTTTATTGGTTTTAGTGAAATGAACCGAACGAAGTGAGCTCATGAATACCTTTGAAAAATAATTTAAGCTATGAATAAATTGATTTTTAGCCTTTTAATCTTCAACGGTTGATTTTTTGTCACGCCTTGGCGTGATGCCTATTCGGCATGAGGATATAAAAATATTTTCGCTCTCACACTCCAAACTCACACTCACACTCCAAACTCACACTCACACTCACACTCCAAACTCACACTCACACTCCAAACTCACACTCAC
>JAFGWG010000148.1 GCA_016937255.1 Bacteroidales bacterium | reverse complement strand
CGGTTTAACAGAATATTATGTTAAACGCGCAAATAAAGGCAAAGAATACGAACCAAACCAATACTTCTACCACCCCGACCACCTCGGTTCTTCCTCATTCATCACAAACGCAATCGGTTACGCCGAACAACTCCCGATCGCTATCGGGGTGCAATACCTCCCCTTCGGAGAACTCTTTGTAAATCAACAAATTAGCTCATACAGCACTCGTTATAAGTTTAGTGCTAAATTGAAGCGCAGCGGAAATCCCGCCACAGCGGGAGAAAAAGATGATGAAACGCAGTATTCTTATTTTGGGGCGCGGTACTATGACTCGGATTTGAGTGTTTGGTTGAGTGTGGATCCAATTTCAGATAGGTATCCAAGTTTATCCCCCTATGCTTATGTTGCAAACAATCCTATTAAACTTGTTGATCCAAATGGAGAAGATATTTATATAATCCTATATGCAACTGGAACAGATGACCCAGACGGTGACCGTGCTGGTCATACGATGTTTATGTTTACGAGGTATGAACCTGTTGAATTAGTAGTAAACGGGAAGAAAACTGTTATGTATAAGAATACAGGCGTGTATTATGCGGAAAATAACATTTATTATAGATCTACTTCTGGGAGACAAGACGATATTAAAATGTATCCTGCTGCCAACCTGGAAAAATATTATGGAGCTGATGGAATAGTAGAAATTGATAGAAATCAAGGCGGAGAGATTAAGGGTTATAATATTGAAGGATTAGATAAAAGTCAACTACCAACGAATTTTGACCCAGATGCGACATATGCATCTTATTCTCAGGCAAAATCTGAACGGATGTTAGAAAAAGAGATTAAATCTATAATGATAGCTAGAAACCCAAATGCATTTGATATTGAGTCTTATAACTGCACTGATTTTGCAGTAGAAGGTCTATCTGCTTTAGATATTAATGTGTCAGCAAAAACCAATGTAACAGGCTCTAAATCTGGTCGCGAAGCATCTGTTTCTACACCAAATATGTTGCTTAAAGAATTAAAAGCTCAAGGATACAAAGTTGTAAAGGAGAATTATAGATTGTCAGTTGAAAGAGCTGTTGATTATATTGAAGAAACTCATTAATTATGAAACATTTAGTCTTTTTATTCATTATCAGCATTTGCTGTAATTTAAACTCAAAATGCCAAGGATTTGACATTAAAATGATTGACTCTACAGACGTGTTAGTTATCGAAAACACAAATCAAATCATAGGTAAAATTGATCATTTGACCAAATTCAGATTTATTGGAGAATTTAAAGGAGATAGTTATATTCAATCTTTAACAAAAACACTTATTGGAAATATTGTATGTTTATATAAATATGATTCAATAAATAATCTGTTTATCTTTGAGTCTTGTCTTTTTTGCCCAGAGTTTCTATCTTATAAAAACCAATGTCAAGTAATACTAAATCAGCAATCAAAGGTCGCTAACTTATTGTTAGATATTTCTAAAAAGATTTATAGCTTGGGCTATATTAACGTTGACTTTATGAACACTGCTATTTCAACAAATAATACATCTTATTCGGATGGCAATATTCTCTATGTGTTCAATAATGACTCAATGAGCGAGCGATATAGAATCACAAAACCAAACCATGTTGTTTATTCTCCAAGGTTTTCCTTATGCCAGTCTGTACTGGGATATCTCTCTACTCCGTTAAAAAAATACAGTATAAAAGAAGACCACTACTGTAATATTGTATTTTTGGAATTAGAGTCAGGTTCTGAAAAGTCGTTTACTATTGAGAAGTCTATTTCTGATATTAGTATCTCAATTGATTTAAAACACTTATTACTTATTGGCGAACATGATCAATATAGAAATAAAATTTATACTGCTACTTTTGGTGCAAATAGTATTGAACTAATTGGGTATGCTTATGATGCATTTTATTGGTAGTATTTCAATGTGGATCCGTTGGCAGGAGAATATCCATCAATATCACCGTATGCGTATTGTGCGAATAATCCAATTCTTTTTATTGATCCCGATGGGCAAAGAATAACCTTTGGATTTTTTGCATTTAAATCAAGGCATTTATTTAATAGGGTATATCGTAGTGCACTGCACATTCTACGATAATTCTTAGACAAGCCCCGCTATGGCGGGGTTTGCCTTCTTTAAGAAAATGAAAAATAGCGCAGCTGTTTTTCGGGGGATTCTTGAAAAATATGTGATTGGAGAATAATTTCTCGGTGAATGATTGAATAGTGAATGCGTTTTGCAGACGTTTTGCCAGTTCTTATTCGTCTTTCCCGCTGCCGCACGTTCCAATTGCTATCGGAAGCATCATGTACTAACAAAGATATAATGCCATAGAGAACTCTTCTGCGAGATCCCCGTAACCGAGACACGAAGTGTCGAGCTCATGCCTGTCCTGAGCTTTGTTGAAGGGAGCACATTTAAGATTTATTGAGCTGGTGAATAATCTGCGGGCAATTCTTTAATCATACTACCCTAAATTCTCCGTGTCCTTAGCGGCCTTTGTGGGAAACAACCTTATATCCCTTCCGCCTCAATCCTCCGCTTTTCCTTAAAAGCCTTAAAACCCCGAAGAATGAAAATTAAGAAGAATAGTTTAATAAAAACGCCACCACCTATAGAATTTTCTCCGGAATACATTGAAGTCATTACCATATCAGCGCCTATAAAAATCACTGTAATAATTAGGGCAGGATAGAATTCTTTTAAAATACCATATCCCAATAGAATTTCTAGTGCTCCTAGTGCAGCGTTTAATAAGCCTAGCTCTGCAAGATCTACATCTTTGCTCATAAAAGCTAAAGCAAGACCTACGGCCAGATTGATAATTCCCAAAACAAGCAATAAAAGAAATATTTGCCTAAACATATATTTGGGATCGCCCATGCTATTGGGGATATGTTTCCCATTAATTTTACTGCTTAAATATGCAAAGATGCCTTTTTCAAGCTGCAATTCAAGAGTTCCACCATCTGGTAATTCAACTGAAGCACCAGACAATATCTGCTTCTTGTCAAAACCAGCAATTTGCTCCTGATTCCAAAAAACTTCTGTACTTCTCCACCCACTATTCCATCTCAACATCAGTTCTTTGGAAGGATCCTTGTCAATTAAATATCTTCTTTTTGCCATTTATTCTTTAATATCAAATTCATGGTCTGCACAATCACCTGTGCATTTAAAACAGTTTCCAATCAACTGATCAGAAATTCCCATACTGCTGAAACCACCGTCATGGAAAATATTTTGCATGGTTACTTTGCGTGTGAAATCACTAAACATGGCTACACAAAAATCGGCACAATCTTCGGCTGTAGCATTTCCCAATGGCGACATACACTGACTATATGAAAAGAATGAATCGAATCCACCAACGCCTTTTCCGGCAGAGGTTATTGTTGGACTCTGGCTAATAGAATTTACACGAACTTTTTTGTGTCGTCCGTAATGATACCCAAAACTTCGTACAATGCTTTCCAGCATGGCTTTGGCTTGCGACATGTCACCATAACTCGAGAACTGGCGTTGTGCACCAATATAGGTGAGTGCCACAACAGACCCATATTCATTCAATGCATCCAGTTTCATGGCTGTAGCCAAAACTTTATGCAGAGAAACGGCAGAAACATCGATGGTTTTTTTGAAATACTCGTAATTCAGTTCTGTATAGGGAACATTTTTACGAACATTGGGCGACATACCTACGCTGTGCAGTATGAAGTCGAGTTTTCCACCCAGCTTCTTCATGCTCTCTTTCATGAGCTTTTCCAAATCGTCCATGTCGGTAATATCGGCAGCAATAACTTCTGCATTGCATTTTTTGCCAAGTTCAAAAACATCACCCATACGCAGGGCCATCTCTGTGTTGGATAAAACAAATTTTGCTCCTGCTTCATTAGCTTTCAAAGCAGTTTGCCAGGCAATTGAGTGCTCGTCGAGTGCGCCGAAAATAATTCCGCGCTTATTTTTTAAGATTTCTAATCCCATTGTATTCGGTTTTAATTAATCACTTAAAAGTTCTTTCGCCATTTCGCGGGCATTTTCCGAAGTGTTTTCATCGCCCAGCATTTTGGCAATTTCTTCAATCCGCTCTGCTTGATTTAGAATAAGCATTTGAGTGCGGGCTTTATCGCCATCGTTTTCTTTAATTACATGAATATGCTCCTGCCCACGGGCTGCAATTTGTGGAAGGTGTGTAACAGCCAGAATTTGTCTTGATGAGGCCATCTTTTGCAGAATATTCCCCATTTTAGCAGCCATTTTGCCACTCACACCACTGTCTATTTCATCAAAAATAATAGTGGGTAAAATACGGCGTTCTGCAATCATAGACTTAATGGCGAGCATAACTCTCGAAATTTCTCCCCCTGAAGCCACTTGACTCAAAGGCTGAACTTTCCCCCCTTTATTGGCATTGAAAAGGAAGCGAAGTTTGTCTTTTCCTTCTGCATTGAATTCGTTTTCAGTAATTTCTATGGTAAATTCCGCATCCGGCATGCCTAGGTCGGCAATTATTGCTTTTAATTCCAGCGCAAATTGTTTCGAGGCTGTTTCGCGTTTTTCATGCAGATTATCCGCTTCTTTATTTGCTTTTTGAAAAAGATCAGCTTTTTCTGTTTCCAGCTTTTCAATTGCAATATCCAAATCTGAACTGGCACTTAAATGGCCTTCAATTTTTGCTTTGGCATGAAGCAGCTCATCAATATCTGAAACTTTATGTTTGTGCATCAAACGATTATACTCATCGAGCCTGGTGGACACTTCTTCCATTCTGTTTTCAGAAAAATCGCTTTTGGAAGCAATACTTTGCAAAGAATCTGAAATATCACTTATCTCAATCTGAGCCTGAGAAATTCGGTCTGATAAGTCTTTTATTTCTTCATGAAAATCGGCACAAGAGCTAAGTTCTTGCTCAATTCTTCGCAAACGGCCAATAATATCTTGCTCTGATTCTGTAAGCTCAAAAACCGACATGGATAAGGCTTCATTTATCTTTCCGGCATTGCTTAGCCATTTGTGATCTTGCTCTAGCTCTCCAAAATCTTCTTTCGATATTCTGGCAGCTTCGAGTTCGTCAAAAAGAAAATTATAATAATCCAGATCACTGTTAATACGCTGATTTTCTTCTTTTAAGCGGTTCAACTTTTCTTCAACACTCTTAAAAGTAAAGAAATAATTCCGATACGATTTCAGAAGTTCATGATTTCCTGCATAGGAATCGATGGTATTGAGCTGAAATACGCTGCCTGCAATCAATAGACTTTCATGTTGAGAATGAATATTCAGCATGCGTTCGCTAAAAGCTTTCAAAACGGAAAGATTTACTGGCGTATCGTTAATAAATGCTCTGGATTTCCCATTGGTGCCAATCTCACGGCGAACAATTCCAATATCTTCAAAATCGAGTTCATTTTCTTCGAAAAACGACTCAAGATTAAGATTTTTGCAATGAAAATGTCCTTCAAGTACGCACTTTTGATCGGAATCAAAAAGCACATCAGACTCGGCTCTTTTCCCTGCAAGTAGGGCAATTGCCCCCAGAATAATTGATTTCCCTGCTCCGGTTTCCCCGGTAATAACATTTAATCCATCCGAAAAACTGATTTCAAGTTCCCGGATTAAAATAAAGTTCTTTATGTGCAGCGATCTTATCATAGAATCTCATACAAAATTACTAAAGATTTCTGATTTGAAATTTTTAACTTGAATAGTTATACACGACTAAGTGAAATAGCTTGCCAATTCCAATTCCCTTTTCCCAATCAACCAATTCCCCAATTCCCATTTTTCAATCAACCATTTCCCCAATTCCCATTTCCCAATCAACCAATTCCCCAATTCCCATTTCCCAATCAACCATTTCCCCAATTCCCATTTTCCAATCAACCATTTCCCCAATTCCCATTTTCCAATCAACCAATTCCTCAATTCCCATTTCCCAATCCCCAAGATATTGTATTTTTGTTCCATGATTGATTTTCTCGTTAGGTGTGATATAGATCTCTTTTTGCTCATCAACGGCTGGCGCTCAGCATGGGCTGATGTATTTTTTTGGTGGGTTAGCGATAAATATATTTGGGCACCTTTTTATGCTCTTTTGCTCTTCCTGATGGTCAGAAAAAACATGAAATACTGGTGGTTGGTGCTCTTAATGGTGCCATTATTGGTAACGCTCACCGATCAGTCGTCAGTTCAGCTATTTAAGAATGTTTTTCACCGTTTCAGACCTTGCCACAATCCGGAATTGGAAGGATTGGTGCAGATTGTCAACGGAAAATGTGGCGGGAGCTGGGGTTTTGTGTCTTCTCATGCTGCAAATGCATTTGGGGTGGCTATGTTCTCTTGGCTAATGCTGAGAAAGCATATCAAATACATGTTTTGGCCGCTACTTATCGGTTATGCTGCATTGATTGCATACAGCCGAGTATATTTAGGCGTTCATTATCCTGCCGACGTGAGTGTGGGAGCCATACTCGGAATGCTTCTCGGATTCGGAGTTTATAAACTTTTTGAGTTTTTGAGTACCAGAGTATTGGTGAAGTCAAATTGAAAATCTATGAAGCTAAAAGTAAATCGCATTACCCACTTCTTACTTTTCTCCTTTTCTCCTTTTTCAATTTTACTTAATAACCCATAATTTTCCCCGTCATTTCTTCTATTTTCACCTTGAAAACCAGTACGTTATTCACTGATGGATCGTTGTATGTGAATACATCTCGCCCGGTATAGTGTTTCATGATAATATTTAGCCCGTCAATTTTCTCTTCTTTGTCATCAATAAATTTAACTTTTCCATAGGCTAAAACGCTGCGAAATTTCATGAAATAACTGCAGGCTACATCTTCGCTCTGAAATGCTAATTCTTCACTGTTAGAGAAAGCGATACAGACATTGGGTTTTTTTCTTAAAATGTCAATTTTTCTGCCCTCATTTCCGCTATGAAGAAATATAAAATTGTCCTTAAATCCAAAATTAAACGGTAAAACGTATGGAAAACCCTTTTTGTCGACCATGGAGAGGTAACAGACCTTTGAATTTTCAATGATATCGATTAAATTTCTCTCGTCTGAAATAATTTTTGTTCGCATGGCGTTAAACTTTTAATAATTAAATCACTCTAATAATATGTAAAATTAATAGTTTTTGTAACTTTGGGGAAAATTCTGGGGATTTTTATGAAAAAAATTGTATTTGTATTGTTTGTTCTATTGCCAGTTCTCTCTTTTGGACAGGCAACAGGGTGTCCACATATAACAGGAAGCAACGACACCACAACTTGTGGTACCAGCAGTGTTACATTGACAGCATCTTGTCTTGAGACAGGTGCAACAACAGCATATACTGTTACTTCAATTCCGTTTGCGCCTCCTTATCCTGTTAATGCAGGAACTGTTTTTTCTTTGGGTACAGATGATATTTGGTCAAGTAGTCCTATTACGCTTCCATTTAATTTTTGTTTTTTTGGTTCTAGCTACAATCAGCTTTGGGTAGGGTCAAATGGAGTAATGACTTTTACAGATCCAGGTAGCACTTATTGCCCATGGTCTTTTACCGCAGCAGTACCTAGTAGCTCACTAATAATGAATGCTATTTTTGGCGTCTATCAAGATATTGACCCCAGTGTTTGTGGCACTATTCGTTATGATATTTTGGGGTCCTATCCTTGTAGAACTTTTGTGTTTAATTTCGATGGAGTCTGCCATTTTAGTTGCACAAGTATTCAAACTACATCTCAGATTGTGCTATACGAAGGAACCAATGTTGTTGATATTTATATTTATAATAAACCCCTTTGTTCAAGTTGGAATAGTGGTAATAGCTTAGTTGGTATTCAAAATGCGACGGGAACAATTGGGTATACACCTCCGGGGAGGAATACTGGGCAGTGGACAGCTACCAATGAAGCATGGCGCTTTATACCAAGTGGGGCACCAAACTATACCATTTCTTGGTTTTCTGGTGGTTCTATTCTTGGGTATGGCAATTCTGTTACTGTTGCGCCAACCATTACAACCGATTATATTGCACTTGTAACCTATGATAATTGCGATGGAACTCAGTATATTGATATGGATACCATAAGAGTGAATATTGGCGTTTCAGATATTCAGGTTACCGCATCTGATACTACTATTTGTTATGGCGAATCCACAACTTTGGATGCCACAGGCGCAACAATTTATAGTTGGAATAATGGCATGAGTGGTAATAGTATAAATGTCAGCCCAGCATCAAATACAACTTATATCGTAACAGGTACAGATGCTACCGGTTGTGAAGATATTGATACGATTGACATTTTTGTAAATCCACTTCCAATTGTGAATCTCGCTGCAACACCTTCTGACATTTGTGTGGGGGATGAGTCTGTTTTAATAGCGAATGGCGCAAATTCCTATGTTTGGAATCCTGCACTGTCAACAAGCGATTCATTGTTTGACAGCCCAACAGCTACAACATCTTATTCTGTTACTGGCACAGATGCCAATGGTTGTTCAAATACTGCTTCAACCACAGTCACCGTGAATCCTACTCCTACAATAGATATTACCGCTATTCCACAAAATGGATGTGAGCCATTAAATGTGAATTTTTCTGTATCGGTTGCTCCAGCGGCATCTTCATATAATTGGTCGTTTGGCGATGGCACCACTTCTGGTTCTGCTTCACCACATCATACTTATGGCAGTGCTGGAAATTATGATGTCAGCCTTGGCGTAGTTTCAGTTGATGGCTGTGAAAATGCGGATACTCTTCTAGGATTTATTGAAGTTTATCCTCTACCAACAGCAGGTTTCATGGCTGATGAAACCAGTGTTACTATGGATGATCCTTTGGTTGATTTTGCTGATTTGAGCAATGGTGCAACTATGTTCTTCTGGAATTTTGGAGACTTTGGAAGCCCTTCAAATTATTCTGGTTTGGCAAATCCTTCCCATTCCTATAGCGGACCTGGCGATTATATTGTTTGGCAAACCGTAGAAACTGAACATGGTTGTCGTGATTCTGCATTTGTTATTATTCATGTTGATCTGAATATCGCATTTTATGTCCCCAATGCTTTTACGCCTTATTTCCCTGATGGAATAAACGATGAGTTTAGACCATACGGAATAGGAGTGGCTCTTGAGGATGGAGATTTTAGCATGAGAATTTTCGACCGTTGGGGACATCAAATATTTGAATCTAATGATATGGATTTTGGCTGGGATGGGAGTATTAATGGCGAACTGGTTATGCCTGGAACATATAGCTATATCATTGATGTAAAGTATGGCGATGGCTTGGTTCATGTGTTCTCTGGGGTAGTGTCCCTAATTCAATAGGGTAATTACCCTGTTTTTAAATGAAATGAATCGTTAATTGATATATTTGAAATATGATGAAAATGAAGTTCTTAATTAGCCTGCTTTTGATGCTGTTTGCTACGGGGGCGTATGCACAACAATATTCAAATGGTAATTTAACTGTACAACACAGTGATTTATCTGCTCAATGGACAGAAATCCACGAGCAGGAAGGAATCCTTTTTAGTGCAGAAATACGCGATTGTAATCGCCCTGAAGATGGGGTTTATCAGGAAATGGTATTTCTGAAATTTGTAAATACTACAAATCAGGATAAAGTTATTTCCTTTGACCTTTTGCTTTGGTACGATGGTGCTCTCTGGACGCGTGTTCCCGTATCTCCTGAAAAAAGAAAATCTTTGGTTATTGGTGCAGGGGAAGTATTAGTAGCTTTCTGCGACCCGCATTCAGACTATTACTACGATATTGCCATTTTTAGCCGTTTTCTCAATTACTCAGATAAACCTGAATTGACAAAATTCCAATTGTCTAACCTTAAAGTTACGTTCAAATGAAAATATTTTCAACCATAATATTGACCCTGTTAATCTGGTTCTCTTCGCATCAGGTTAACGCACAGTGCTTTGCCAATATACTGACACCACTTTCCGATACTACAATCTGTGTCGGTGATTCGGTTTTTATTTCGGCTTTTGCAACCTGCAATTTCCTTATGAATAATAATTTCGATAATGGGACAGTTGGTACTGGTTGGAGTTCTAACGCTAGCCCAATGTTCAATAATCCCTGTGGTCCCGGTTTGCCGGGCTCAGGTATTCACTGTTGGATAGGCTCTGCAACAAATTTTCCGCGCGAATTGGTTACCATTAATTTTAATCTGTTTTCCGGCTGTTATATTGAGTGGGAAATGAGATATGCTGCCGATGAAAATTCAACCAATTGTGAAGACCCTGATCAACCAAACGAAGGGGTACACTTGCAGTATTCTTTAGCCCCCTATACTGTTTGGACAGACATTAATTATTGGACACCAAATACTTCCTACACAGGCCCTCTTTATTCATGGGCTCAGTATAGTGAAGTAGTTCCTGCTGTTGCTTTTGGTCCTAATACCAAAATTAGATGGTATCAAGATTTGACTTCAGGTAATACTTGGGATCACTGGGGTATTGATGAGGTTGAAATCGTATGCCCCCAATCGCAAAACATTTTTTGGTCAAATGGCTTAACCGATTCATTAAACCAATGGGTGTCGCCAGTAACTACAACTGAATATATTATTGCAATTTTCGATACGCTTGGAAATTTAGCAACAGATACTGTAACCATAAATGTTGTCCCATCACCAGATGCTGACTTTTCAACCATTTCTCCTGTTTGTATTGGACAAAATTCAGATATTTCTTTAGTAAATACTGCTGATCCCAATGTTACCTATACTTGGGATTTTGATGGCGGCGTTGTTGCAAGTGGTTCTGGTGGCGGTCCTTATCAGGTGAATTGGCCAACTTTGGGCACGTATACAATTACTTTAACTGCTACTGAAGGTGCATGCGAAAGCGTTCAAACTCAAACTGTTGTTGTAAATTCTGATATTACAGTCAATATCTCTCCCGTAGCTCCTTTTGTTTGTACTGATAGTGCAATAAACTTAACTGCAAGTGGTGGATCTCTCTATGCATGGGCTCCTTCCGGAACATTAAGCTCTGATTCAGGAACAACTGTTACCGCCACACCTTCAGGACAAACAACTTATACCGTTACGGGTACTAGCCCAGAAGGCTGTACAGGAAGTGCAAGTGTAACGGTTCAGATTTACCCTGATCCAATAATTGAAGTTACTCCAGTTCCTTCGGAGGGCTGTGAGCCTGTAATTGTGAATTTTACTTCAACCATTACCCCGGGAGGATCTTCGTATGATTGGAATTTTGGCGATCCAGCCTCAGGTACTTATAATACCAGCACAAATGCTAATCCTCAGCATGTTTATGCTTTACCTGGGTCTTATGATATTACTCTAAATGTTATTTCTTCAGATGGTTGTCCTGCTAGTGAAACTTTTGTAAATATGATTAATGTTTACGAAAACCCTATTGCTGGTTTTATGGCTGACCCAATTACCGCTAATATGTCAAATCCAATTATCAATTTCTCAGACCAATCTATAAATGGATTTACATGGTATTGGGATTTTGGTGAGATTGGTTCTCCCGGAAATTATAGTTCTGTCCAGAATCCAAGTCATACTTATTCAGACGAAGGCACATACTATGTCTGGCAAATTGTAACAACAGAACATGGTTGTTCAGACTCTGCCTTTATGGTTGTTTATGTCGAGCGCGACATAGCTTTTTATGTCCCAAATGCATTTTCACCTCATAATAACGATGGAATTAATGATGTATTCCGCCCTTATGGTATTGGAATAAATAATGAAAGCGGTTATTTCATGAAGATTTTTGATCGTTGGGGTAAAACTGTTTTTGAAACAACTGATATGGAATATGGTTGGGATGGTACAATCAATAATGAAAAAGCTCTTCATGGATTATATTCCTACTATATCGAAGTGCAGTTCAGCGATGGCCTATGGCATAAGTTTTATGGCAAAGTTGTTCTGGTAGAGTAATTTATATTTTATGGCACAGCTTTTGAAATAACTTTGGTATTATTAACTAAAGTTGGAGGACTGCGCTATGAAACGATTAATCTCTATCTCACTTATTATTCTTTCATTTAGTATCGTATTGCCATTAAATGCCTCCGAACTTGTTATCAGGGTATTTGATGGCTCTAATTTCTATGTATCTATGGAAGGCCGTCAGTATAACGCTAATTCTGGTTCTGTATCTATTACTGGGCTTGATCACGGTAATTATTACTTGGAAATTTTTAAGTCCAATGGTCTTAGAGATCCCGATTATAGAAGAGTGTATTCAGGTTCTATTAATATTCCAAATAACAAACGTGTAATTGCAGAGCTTGATAGCAGAAATTCATTTAGAGTTGTACGTAAGGAAGATTTATATGGTTCCTCTTATGGAAATTCATATGGGAATGGATATGGAAATCCTTACGGAAACAGTTATGGAAGTTCTTATGGATCTTCATACGGGTCATCAAGTGGAAATCCTTATGGATATTATTCATCTTATGGTTCAAATGTTTATGAATATAATAACGGTTATAATAGCTCTTTTGGTTCCGGGTCTTATAACCCATACGGTGGGTACAGTTATGGAATGAATCCTGGAACTTTCGATGCTTTGATGATGACGCTTGAACGAGAAGCATTCGACGACCGTAAAATGTCTGTGGCCAGTATTGCAATTACTTCAAACGGAGTTACATGTGCTCAATTAGCTGGTATAATGTCAACCTTAACCTTTGACTCAAACAGACTCAAATTCGCAAAAAGATCATATCAGTATATTGTTGACAAAAACAACGCTTTTATGCTTAATGATGCTTTTACTTTCTCAAGCAACGCCAATGACTTTTTCCGATACATTGGCGCCTGGTGAGATACCTTTTGTTTTTGCCGCTCCTTAGGGAGCGGTTTTTTTTTATCCGCAATGGATATTGTTTTATTTTTGCATTATGTCTTTTAGAAAAATTATTCCAAATGTGTTTACTGCAGCAAATTTGCTAACAGGTTTTTCTGCAATTATTATCCTTCTGGTTTTGCATAACTTTGATTGGGTTATGATTGCCATACTGCTGGCAGCTACTTTTGATATTATAGATGGTTTTCTTGCACGGTTGGTTAAGGGCCAAAGTTTGTTTGGAAAGGAATTTGATTCAATGGCCGATCTTGTGTCATTTGGTGTGGCACCTGCAATGATGCTATTTAGTGTTAGCTATTATAATCAAAGTCCAGAAAATATTTTTGATACGCTCATATTGGGGTTGCCATCATTATTTTATGTTTTAGCGGCAGCTCTTCGCTTAGCTTGGTTTAATTCAGATTCGTCACAGAGTAAAGATTTTAAAGGATTGGCTTCGCCGGCAGCAGCAATTGCGCTTGTAGGATTACTTACTTACTCAAAAGAAACTTTCTTGAATATTGATAATGGAATCTTATATGTTTCAGTATTAATTTCAGCAATGATGTTGATTCCTGTGCGGGTAATGTCCCTAAAAGTAAATACTTCCAAAATTCATATCTTCTTTGCAATAATAATGGCATTAACAGCTGCAACTATGTTCATATTTTATGGATTGGGCGCCTTGTGGTTAGTTGTATTAATATATTATGCAGGTGGAATTATAGTGTATTACCTGTCTCGAAAAATATTGAAAAGTGAAGCTAAATCTCCAATTCTATGAGTTATAGCAGACGATTTTTTTGTGTAGGAGAAACAGTTTTTGATATTATTTTCAAGAATTCTAAACCATTAGATGCCACCCCAGGCGGAGCGATGTTAAATACTGCAGTTTCTCTCGGTCGCCTTGGAATGGATGTTTATTTAGTAGGCGACTATGCAAATGACCCTGTGGGCGATATTATTGATTCCTTTCTGAATTCAAATAATGTCTCTACACGCTATGTTACTCGTTATGATGATGCATTATCGAGGTTGGCTCTGGCATTTCTCAATAATAAGAATGATGCTGAATATTCTTTCTATAAAATTAGGAAAGACGAAAAAGCATATCTTCACTTTCCAGAACCCGATGAGAACGATATTGTATTGTTTGGTAGTTTCTATGGTATTAAAGAGGAAGTTAGACCTGAGTTGATTCAGTTTATGAATCGCTGTATTGAGAAAGGATCCCTGATTGTGTATGATCCTAATTTCCGCAGAAATCACTTAAAGATAAAAGATCAGGTTTTTCCATTTATTGAGGAGAATATTCAATTTTCTTCTATTACAAAAGGTTCCGATGAGGATTTTATGCATATTTTTAATACATCAGATTCATTAGAAGTGTATGAAAAGGTTCGAAAACTGGGATCGAAAATTCTTATAATGACAGCTAACAGTAGGGGAGTTCAAGTGCATACTCCTGATTTCTCTAAACATTATTCTGCCAATAATATTGAACCATTGAGCACAGTGGGTGCTGGCGATAGTTTTAATGCAGGTTTGCTGTATGCTTTGCATAATACCTGTTTTACCCAAAAAGATCTTCTCTCTCTGCAGGAAAAAGACTGGGATAAACTAATGACAACAGCAATTCTTTTTGCCGAATCTGTTTGTATGAGTTTCGACAATTATATTTCAATTGACTTTGCGGGAAAACTTAGAATTTGATTCTAATGATAAGACAGGTATGAAAATACTCCTTCCGTTATTGCAATGCTTAATGTTTGATTCAGAGCATTGGTGCAATTAAAACTAAAGGTTCCGCTTACGCGTTTATTTTGTGTGTCGACTTCAGTAATCTCTACAGTTCCGTTAATGGCAGTGTACAGTGAATCAGGATTACTGGCTTTAGGACTATATGAACCTGTTGAATTATAAGATAGCGTTCCAAGTGGATACGTTCCAGGCGTATCACCTAATGTAGAAATATTAAGAGCGTCGCCATTAAATGTAGTGCCGTTTATGATAAAATTTCCAGCCGTATTTGTTGTAACACGGGTTAATGCAGTCCAAGTTGAACCGTCAATTTTACAAGTAATACTTGCATTTGGGTTTATTACTACAGGCGTGCCATCGCCTTCATCCTGACAGGATGCAAAAATCAAAGCTATTATAGCTATAAGTAAGAATGATTTTTTCATGGGTCTGATTTTTTTTGTAAAGATAATAAAATCGTGCCAATAAAAACGGGCTGCTATATGCGAGCAGCCCGTAAAGATCGATTTATGAACGTTACTCTGCATCGGATATCTCTGCGGTAATATGCCGAACATTCGTTCCTACCACCTCACTGACATATCGCTTATCTCCGTTTTTGTCGGTATAGCTGCGATTTACAATCCGCCCTTCAATGTACAAACGAATGCCTTTTCTTAATTGATCTTTGACACTGTCCAATTGATCACTCCATAAAACAATATTATGCCAAGTGGTGTTTTCCTGCCATGATCCTTTAGAATTTTTAAAATTTTCATTAGTTGCAAGACTGAAAACTGCAAATTCATTTCCGTTTTTGGTTGATCTGATCTGGGGCTCTTGTCCAACGAACCCGTCAAGTTCTACTTTGTTCATGATGTAAAAATTTAAGATTTCTGCCTCAAAGATATATTCTATGTGTCTGATTATTCGGTGATTAAGTATTTATTTTCGCTTGAAGTCGGATATAAGCGTTTGTAAGCGTTTGCAATAAGTCTATTGGTATTTTTTCTTATTTTTACACTTTGTAAATTATATGGCAGTATCATTAAGTCAGAGAAGTAGTATCGTTTTTGTTTTGTCTGTTCAGTTTCGAAGATTTAGACGTAAAATTCAATGGGTGCGCGATCGTAGTATATTTGCTTTGAGGAAATCAGACGAGCAATTATTATATGAAGTGTTTAATCATTCATCATTGTTGATTAGAAGGCTTGAGGGAGTGGATTTACAATTGCAGTATAATAAGGTGAAAAATCTTCAGATTGCGTCTAATCATATTCATCAACTTTTAATCAAGCCTGGAGAAAAGTTTTCTTTGTATCGATTATTGGGTAAACCCAGCAATAAGAGAGGATTTGAAAAGGGGCTGGAACTATCTCGTGGTAAAATGGAAGGGGCTATTGGCGGAGGATTATGTCAGGTGGCAAATATCTTACATTGGATGGTTCTCCACAGTGACATGGATATGATAGAGCGACATCATCATAGTGTAGATATTTTTCCAGATAGTGGGCGCATCGTCCCATTTGGAACAGGGGCAACATTGTTTTATAATTTTAAGGACTTTGTTTTTCAGAATAATACAAACAGGACTTATCAACTGCTTTTGTATTTGGATGATGAATATTTGCAGGGGAAAATACTCACAGATGATTCTTTGCACGAGCAATATCAAGTATTTGAAAAAGCACATTCTTTCTCGAAAGTAGGAGATGACTTTTACCGTGAAAATGAAATTTGGAGGAAAGATTTGAAAAGTGGAAAAGAGGAATTGCTTTTTGCAAATAAATATAAAACCCTTTATACACCTTCTGTGGAAGTACTTTGATTGCTTTCTTTTTCGGTTTCCAATTTCAATTCGGTTTCTTGTTGCTTATGGTACTTAAAAATACGTTTCTGGAAAACCAGAATCATTATTACACCAATACTTATATAGGAATCAGCTAGATTGAAAACAGGACGGAAAAAGATGAAATTATGACCTGCGTTAAAAGGGAACCAAGATGGATAAGTTCCTTGGAAAATAGGGAAATACAACATGTCTACTACTTTCCCTTGAAGGAAACCGGCGTATGTATCTGAGCTGAATATTTCAGAAGGAATGCCTCCAGAGCCCCATATAGGACTTTGGTCGAAAATTAGGCCATAAAACATACTGTCGAAAATATTTCCGGCAGCTCCGGCAAAAATCAATGCAATACTAAAGATGTAAATCGGGTGCTTCTTCTGTTTAATTATTTTAAGAGTGTACCAAGCAATGGCTACTGCAGCAATAATTCTAAAAATACTAAGTACATATTTCCCAGCAGTACCTTGCAATTTCATGCCGAAAGCCATACCTTCGTTTTCAATAAAATTTAAACGAAACCATGGCCCCAAAATATTAACTTCTTCACCAAGAAGATAATGGGTTTTTATATAAATCTTAAAAACCTGATCGAGAATTAAAATGATGATAACAAGTAGAAATACTTTTGTTCGCACGTTAGAATTCTTATTCGTTAGGAGGAAGACTTATTTTTTGAACTTTTCCACTCATTTGATTTTTTGCATCAATGCTTAAAGTGGCATGAGGAACGGCTCTGAGTCTTTCTTTTGAAATTAATTTGCCTGTGGCACGACAAACGCCGTATGTTTTATTTTCAATACGAATCAGTGCAGCTTCCAAGTCACGAATAAATTTTTGTTGGCGTGCAGCCAATTGACTGTTTTCTTCCTTACCCAATACTTGCGAACCTTCTTCCAGAAGTTTGAAGGTTGGACTGGTGTCAGAAGTGTCATTATCATTAGCACCAGTAAATGCTTCTGTTAGCAAAGCGAGATCAGCTCTTGCTTTTTCGAGTTTTCGTTCAATGATTTCACGAAATTCAACTAATTCTGCATCATTATATCTGGTCTTAACCTTATTATCTTTGTCTGCCATGGGTTTGTTTTTAATTTTTTTGAATACTAATTTTAACCCTAATGTCTTCACCTATTTCTATTTCCTCTGCTTCTGTCTGGGATAAGGAATCCTTAATTTCAAGTTTTGTAGCAAGGATTTCATTGCAAATGTAAGAAAAATTGTTATTTATTGCACTATTTATTATATCCATGCTTTCAATTTCAACGGTGATTTTATCTGTGACAGAAAAATCTTTCTCTTTGCGTAGATTTTGAATGCGATTTACAAGATCGCGGGCAAAGCCTTCTTCCTTTAATTCGTCTGATAGTGTGATGTCTAAAGCTACGGTGAGACTGCCTTCATTTGCAACAACCCAGCCTGGAATGTCCTCGGTAATAATTTCCACGTCTTCAAGAGTAATTTCAGCTTCGCCGATAGAAATGTTGAATTTTAGTTTTCCTTCCTGCTCGAGTTCACGAATTTCTTTGGCACCTGATTGAGAAATAAGTGCAGCAAGTTCTTTCATCTGCTTTCCAAAACGAGGTCCCAATGCTTTGAAATCAGGTTTCATTTTTTTAACCAAAAAATCAGAATCTTCCATCAGGAATTCCATGTCTTTTACGTTTACTTCAGCCAATATAATGTCTTGAACATCAGAGATTAACTGCTTACTTCGTTCATCACTAACTGGAATTAATATTTTCTGAAGAGGTTGGCGTACTCGTATTTTATTTTTCTTACGCAATGATAAAATCATAGAGCTGATTTTCTGAGCCCACTGCATCTTTTGTTCCAGATCTTTGTCAATTTTAGCAGTATCGGCTTCAGGGAAATTACAAAGATGAACGCTTTCGTGGTCGAGTCTGCCACTTACAGAATTCAAATCCTGAAATAAACGCTCACCATAGAAGGGTGCAATTGGTGCAATCAGTATTGAAATGCTTTCCAAAACAGTGTATAGCGTCTGATAGGCTGAAATTTTATCATTACTTAAATCACCTTTCCAGAAACGACGGCGTGAAAGACGAACATACCAGTTGCTTAAACGCTCATCAACAAATTCCTGAATAGCGCGTCCGGCACGTGTGGCTTCGTAATTTTCATAAGACTCATCGCATAAGGCAATAAGACTATTCAATTCAGATAAAATCCAACGGTCGAGCTCGGGCCTGTCTGAAAAAGGAATCTCTTCTTCTTTGAAATCGAAATTATCGATATTTGCATACAGCGCAAAGAAAGAATAAGTATTATACAATGTTCCGAAGAACTTGCGCTGTACTTCTGCAATGCCTTGCTCATCAAATTTAAGGTTATCCCATGGTTGAGAATTGGTCATCATATACCAGCGAGTGGCATCTGGACCATATTTTTCGATGGTTTCGAAAGGATCAACAGCATTGCCGAGTCTTTTCGACATTTTATTACCGTTTTTATCGAGAACTAATCCGTTGGAAACCACATTTTTATAAGCTACAGAATCAAATGTCATGGTTGCAATGGCATGAAGTGTGAAGAACCATCCTCGGGTTTGATCTACTCCTTCGGCAATGAAATCTGCTGGGAAAGCTTTCTCAAAGATTTCTTTGTTTTCGAAAGGATAGTGCCATTGTGCATAAGGCATTGAGCCACTGTCGAACCAAACATCAATCAAATCGGGCTCGCGATGCATGGGTTTTCCGCTTTCGGAAAGAAGCACGATGCGATCCATATATGGTTTGTGCAGGTCGAATTTCTCATAGTTTTCTTTCGACATATTGCCAACCTCAAAGTTCGCAAGTGGATTTTCGTTCATTAAGCCAGCAGCGATACTTTTCTCAATTTCCAGTTTCAATTCTTCGGCCGAGCCAATGCAGATTTGTTCTTCTTTGTCTTCGCTCACCCATATTGGCAAAGGAATGCCCCAGAAACGCGAGCGACTGAGATTCCAGTCAACTAGGTTTTCGAGCCAGTTGCCAAAACGACCAGTTCCTGTTGATTCAGGTTTCCAATTGATGGTTTTATTCAGTTCCAACATGCGCTCTTTATAAGCGGTGGTGCGAACAAACCAACTGTCGAGTGGGTAATAAAGCACGGGTTTATCTGTACGCCAGCAATGTGGATAGCTGTGCTCGTATTTTTCCACTTTGAATGCTTTGTTTTCATTTTTGAGCTTGATAACGAGTTCAATATCTACCGTCAGCTCTTTTTCGTTTTCAGGCGAATATTCAGAATAATATTGTGCTTTAACGTATTTTCCGGCAAATTCTCCCATCTCTTCGGTAAATTTTCCTTGCTTGTTCACCAGTGTGAGTGCACCAAGATTGAATTTTTTGCCCATTCTGAAGTCATCGGCTCCAAAGCTGGGTGCCAGATGCACAATTCCTGTGCCATCTTCGGTAGTCACAAAATCACCGGGAATTATACGGAAAGGATCGCCCTCTTCGGGCTGAGCGTAAGGAAGTAATTGTTCGTAACGAATTTCGGTTAATTCTTCGCCCTTAAATTCCTTTATGATCTGAAACGGAATTTTCTTTTGTCCTTCTTCGTATTCATCAAAAGGCAGCTCTGCATTTTCGGGGCTGAACCACTTGTTGAGCAGAGGTTTCCCTAAAATAAGATATTGCTTCTGAAATGTATATGCATTATAGGTTTTTACCAGTACATAATCTACTTTTGGCCCAACTGCTAGGCCAGTGTTTGAAGGAAGAGTCCATGGAGTTGTGGTCCATGCCAGAAAATAGACGGGAATGTCATCATTTTCAAAGAGAAACTCGCTTTCATTGTTTTTAAGCACTTTAAATTGGGCTACAACGGTATTGTCTTTCACATCTTTGTAGCAACCGGGTTGGTTAAGTTCGTGAGTGCTGAGTCCGGTTCCTGCTGCAGGAGAGAAAGGTTGAATGGTATAGCCTTTATACAGCATGTCTTTGTTATACAGGTTTTTCAGCAAATACCAGACTGTTTCAATATATTTATTGTCGAAAGTAATATATGGGTCATCGAGATCAACCCAATAGCCCATTTTTTCTGTCAAATCATCCCAGAGGTCTTTGTATTTCATAACCTCAGTACGGCATTGCTTGTTGTATTCTTCAACAGTAATGCTTTTGCCAATATCTTCTTTAGTGATGCCGAGTTTTTTCTCTACACTAATTTCTACGGGAAGTCCATGGGTATCCCATCCAGCTTTGCGTTTTACATAAAATCCTTTAAGAGTTTTATATCTGCAAAATAGATCCTTAATGGCTCTTGCCATTACGTGGTGAATGCCAGGAATACCATTGGCACTGGGAGGTCCTTCATAGAAAACGTATTCGGGAGCATCTTTTCTTGCATCCATGCTCTGTTTGAAAACAGATTTTTCATCCCAAAACTCTTTGATTTCTTTTGCCAGAGAGCTTAATTCAAGTTTCTTGTATTCTTTGTACTTCGTCATGCTGATTGAGCGCTTTTTAACAGGGTGCAAAGGTAAGGAAATTCGGTGGAAAGTTCAAAGTGGAAGGTGGAAAGTTCAGGGCAAACGCATTAAAACATTTTGGGTTTTCGATGGCTATTAACAATTGTGGCGGTGTTGTTAACAATGGGTGTGTCGCAATAT
>JAFGWG010000147.1 GCA_016937255.1 Bacteroidales bacterium | reverse complement strand
ATATTGCGACACACCCATTGTTAACAACACCGCCACAATTGTTAATAGCCATCGAAAACCCAAAATGTTTTAATGCGTTTGCCCTGGGAAACCAATGACAAATAAACAATAGAATACACTACCTTTGCACCTTCAAAATATCATCGCACAAAGCTTCATTTGTCCGGGGATTAAAAACGAGAAGAATGCAATTTGAAGAACTGGACATTATTGAGCCTGTATTAAGGGCGCTGAAAGAAGAAGAATATTCGATACCTACACCCATACAGGAAAAAGCGATTCCATTAATAATAAGCCGACAAGATGTACTGGGCAGTGCGCAAACCGGCACCGGAAAAACCGCAGCCTTTGCCATTCCTATACTACAACATTTATTTAATGATCGCAGGCAAAACAATAGCCCGCGCAAAATGAATGCGCTCATTATTACACCTACCCGTGAATTGGCCATTCAAATTGGAGAGAGTTTTTCTACCTACGGCAGATACACAGGACTTAAAAACACAGTCATTTTTGGTGGAGTGAATCAAAATTCCCAAACCGCAGCTGTTAAAAGAGGCGTTGATATTCTGGTAGCCACTCCCGGCAGGCTTCTCGATCTTATGGATCAGGGTTTTATAAAGCTAAAAGACATTGAATATTTTGTACTGGATGAAGCCGATCGCATGCTCGACATGGGATTTATTCACGATATAAAGAAGATCATTGCCAAATTACCGCAAAAGCGCCAATCATTGTTCTTTTCGGCCACCATGCCCGATAATATTGTTGGACTTTCAAAAACAATTCTGAAAAACCCAAAGAAAGTTGAAGTGAGCCCGGTTTCATCTACTGCCGAAACACTGAAACAATACTTATATTACACAAACAAAGCCACCAAAAAAGATTTGCTGCTGTATATTCTCGAAGACAAACGCATTGATCAGGTTCTATTGTTTTCAAGAACCAAGCACGGTGCCGACAGAATTACCCGGATATTAGCCAAAGAAAGAATAAAAGCATCAGCCATTCATGGTGACAAAGCCCAAAACAGGCGACAAAAAGCTCTGCAAGACTTTAAAGATGGCGAGATCAGGGTTCTAGTAGCAACCGATATTGCAGCCAGAGGCATCGATATAGACAAACTGCATTATGTAATCAATTACGACATTCCAAATATTGCCGAAACTTATGTACACAGAATCGGTCGTGCAGGTCGTGCCGGTGACGAAGGAATTTCCATTTCCATGTGTGAACCCGAAGAAAATGCCTACATAAAAGACATTGAAAAACTAATCAAACAAAAAATAGAAGTCGTCGAAAAGAATCCTTTCCCTCAAACAGAGAAACCTATGACTTCCAAAGAGAAGCAGCAGTTTGAAAAGGAGAAAAATAAAAAAAGGCAGGAGTTTTTTGCGGCCAGAAAGAAGAATAAACCTCAGTTTGGGCGGAAGAGGTAGATTATTTGGCATTGAATCTTTTTTTTACTTTCCGTTTATTTACCCATTACGTTTATTGTGTTGATTTTGTGTTTACCCGAATCTATCCTCAAAAATGCACCAGCTTCCAAAATACGGAATTAGATAAAACAGCATTCTTGAATTTTATCAGGATCATTACAACCTTAAAAATTTAACTATTTTGATAAAAAAATATATTTTACATTTTATTACATATTATCATACTGATTTTTATCATGAATAAATATATTTAGCATATTAATATTATATCTTTACAAGAAAAAATGAAACACAATATTTTTTTCACCGTAATTATTTCAGCAGCCTTCATAATGGCTTCCTGCAAGAAAGACGATTCAGTAAAAGTATCCAATAATATTGTTGACGGCAACTGGAAAATCTCATATTATTATGACAAGGATCACGATGAAACCTCATCCTACGCGGATATGTCGTTTACATTCAACGATAACGGAAATGTAATCGTGGCATCAGGCACATCTAGCTATAGCGGCACATGGAGCACTGGCAACGACGACAGCAAGGAGAAATTCTATATCACTTTTTCCTCACCAACATCTTTGGTTGAGATTTCTGATGATTGGATTATCGACAGCCAGAGCAAAAGTATAATTGAGCTTAGTGATGATAGTGACAACGGAACGGAATTGCTGACTTTTGAAAAGATGTAGAGTTTAACTTGCAAACCCTTTCTGCGGATTGATTAACACTTTACCTTAAATTGAATGCATTATATATGATTGGTATTTAGCATTATGCCATTCATTCCATAAAAAGTTTCTTAATCATGAGCATTATTGCATGGTTTAGAGCATCAACCCCGCAGGGTCCAATATTAATATCCCCGTATGAGCCAAGCGACTGCGGGGATATTTTTTATAATAATCTTGCTTTTTGGCAAATGAATTTGTTGACAGAAGCAGGAATTTGAAAAGGAGAAAAATAAAAAATGTCAAGAGTTTTTTTTACGAATAGAAAAAAGAATAAATCTCAGTTTGGGCGTAGAAGATAATCTATTGCTTTATCTCACAGTTATTTTGAAATTCGTATCTTTGGGTTAAGTATGTTTAACGTTGGGACCTTAGCAAATAGTAAAACACAAACATCTACAGAGCATAATTTCAACCATTGAATTATGTAAGTGCAGTAGAAAGGTCAATTTAAAAGATTGCGAAACTCAAACGAGCAGAAAACTAAAATCTACAAAATGAGAACTTTTTTCCTTGCTTTCATTATTATGCTTGCTAATAATACCTTAGAAGCAACTACATATTATATTTCCAACACGGGTAATGATTCCAATAACGGCACATCAACTCTTTCTCCCTGGGCAACGCTTGATAAAGTCAACATCTTCTCTTATGCCCCTGGAGATTCAGTGCTATTCAAAAGAAATGATATTTGGCGTGGCCAACTAATTCCACAAAGCGGAGACATTAATGATCATCTATATTATGGAGCTTATGGCACAGGCAACAAGCCTTTGTTTATGGGATCATGGAATATTAGCGACACAACATACTGGGAGAATCCTAGTGGAAATATATGGTCAACAGTATTCACAATCCCACTTGATATAGGCAATATAATTTTTGATTCTTCAAGTTCATTTGGAGTAAAAAAATGGTCTGAAACTAATTTATTGCAGCAAGGAGATTACTGGTATGACACTATTAACCAAAAAGTAAATTTGTTTAGTACTTCCAATCCCGCTACATTTTACAATGATATTGAATGTGCATTAGCTTACAATATCATTCATCAGGAAAATAAATCATACATCATTTATGAAAACCTCGCTTTAAAATATGGTGGCGGCCATGGTATTGGAGGTGGAAATACCGATAATATTATAATTCGTTCTTGCGATATTTCATATATTGGAGGAGGTGCAATTAATCACCCCGTGCATGGATGGGTGCGCTATGGCAACGGAATTGAATTCTGGGCTAATGCATCTAATCATTTAGTAGAGCAATGTAAAGTATGGGAAATCTATGATGCTGCTATGACCAATCAAAATGAGGGAAACATAGCAACTCAAACAAATATAATTTATAGAAACAATCTAATTTATAACGCTGAATGGTCATTTGAGTATTGGAATCGTCCAATTGGTTCTTTAACACAAAACATCTTTTTCATCAATAATACTTGCCTATATGCTGGCAATACTTGGGCCCATGATCAACGCCCCGAAAAGCGAGGCAGACATCTTAATTTTTTTCAAATTGATGCTGCTACACACAATTTCTATATTTTAAACAATATTTTCTACGAAGCATCATCTGCCGGTCTTTATGTATTGAGATATTCAGACCTTGATTCGCTAACATTAGATTATAATACTTGGTATCAAACAGAAAATGACACTTTGATTGATATAAAATGGGGCACTGCAACAGTTAATTCATATACCATGGCTCAATTTTCCAATTATCAAGCGACCTATCAACAAGACTTAAATTCTATAGCACAAAACCCAGTATTTGTGGATATTAACAATGAAGATTACCAACTTCATTTTTCGAGTCCATGCGTAAATGCAGGCACACCAGACACAATTGGAATACCAGTAGGAGATTTTGATTATGCTTACAATACACGCATTCAAGGAATTCCATTAAGAATTGACATAGGATCTTATGAATCTGGACACTCAACAGATATTATTGGGCATAATAACGATGATATAGTGACCATTTATCCTAACCCATTCTCAACCACAACAACCATAAATTCAGACAGATGCTTTGAAAATGCTATTTTATCTATCTACAATTATTATGGTCAACTTGTCAGGCAAATAACGGACATTTCAGGAAATACTGTAACTCTGCATCGAGGCGATTTGCCGGCTGGCATATATTTCATTAATCTATCAGAAGCTGAGAAAGTCATCTATACAAACAAAATTATTATTATAAATTGACAAAATGTCAAGAGTTTTTTTACGACTAGAAAAAAGAATAAATCTCAGTTTGGGCGGAAGAGATAATCAATTGTTTTATCTCATAGTTATTTTTGAAAATCGCTTTAATGCTAAGTTTGCTAAACGACTACTTCCCTTCCATATATGTGAATCATGTAAGATATTTATAATATAGTGTAATACATTTCATTAAGATATGGCGCACCTTTGTTTTGTGAAAATTCATTCACATGTGATTTGCCAAGAGCGATCATTAAAAAACAAAACATGAAAAAAATAAAACTATTAAGTTTCTTTAGTATTCTCGCGATCATTCTTATTGTCGGATGTAAAAAAGATGACGATACAGATGTAAGTACAGATCCTATTGTAATACCCGTTCAAACAACAGTGCAAGCAGATGTAGCATTGGGGTCAGCCAATAATTTTGCTATCATTGCCGGATCATCTGTTACCAATACCGGCGCAACCATTATCACGGGCGATTTAGGCTTAAGTCCCGGTACATCTATTGGAGGTTTCCCTCCCGGTATTTTAAACGGTACACTTCACATTAATGACGCCACTGCAAATCAGGCAAAAGTTGATATTATTGCCGCATACAATGATTTAGCAGCCAGAGTCGCAACCGATATTGTAACATTATCGGGCAATATTGGAGGATTAACATTGACTCCGGGACTTTATAAATCAACTTCGTCATTGGCTATTTCTTCAGGAGATCTTACTTTCGATGCATTGGGAGATTCAAGTGCAATATTCATTATACAAATTGCATCCACCCTTACAACTACTCCTGGGCGACAAGTAATACTTAGCGGAGAAGCACAAGCATCTAATATTTTCTGGCAAGTAGGCAGTTCAGCATCATTTGGAACGACCACCTCTTTTAAAGGAACAATAATCGCTTTAGAATCCATCACCTTCGACACTGGGGCAGAATTAGAAGGCAGAGCATTGGCTAGAAACGGATCAGTTACCATGGAAGGAAATACTTTTGTAGTACAATAATTGACACAAAAACATTAAACCCTATAGAACATCTTACCCAAAACTCGGGTAAGGTGTTTTTTTCATACTATTGTTTCCCTGAAAATGTGTGAATGATGTAAGTTAATCTGAAAGTAGTGTAACATTTTCCCGAAGAAGGATACCTAAATTTATCCCCGATCATAATTTACGAACTTACAAAACACACTATGAAAAACATTTTTGTTCTTAAAAACCTACTGTATCTAACTGCAGCAATATTTATTCTAATCTGGATAATTACATATCAATCCTCATCAATTAATCACATATGGCTAGTATTTGCACTCTTAATGATTCTATTTAGGGTACTTTTCAATAAGCATCTATAAAACTCAAAATAGACACTGATAATTTAGATTAATTATAACCTGTTGTGCGGTTTGATATATTTAATTTTCGCTCAATATATCATTGTATTTTAACGCATTAGATGTTTTGATACTCAAAACTAATACCTCAAAAAGAATATTGAGTTAAAGTTAAACCGCACAACGGGTTAATATTAATTATTGTGTGAATGATGTAACTTATAGCATAAATAGTATAATACAAATCACACAAAAGATATTCACCTTTGCTAGTAGTAACAATTCCGTTATTACAATAAATTATAATCGCAATGAAAAATAAAAATTTCCTTACTGTAGCAATAGTTGCATTAATGTTTCTTCCATCATTAATTTTTGCACAAGATAATAAAACTGATTTTCGTGAAGATCTTTCCTTTGGAGTTAAAATAGGCACAAACTATTCGAATGTGTATGATGCGCAAGGCGAAGAATTTAAAGCAGATCCAAAATTTGGCTTAGTAGCAGGTGGTTTTGTCTCCATTCCAATTGGGGCATATATAGGGATTCAACCTGAAATTCTGTTTTCACAAAAAGGATTCAAAGCAGATGGCGTCATTTTAGGTAGTACTTATAAGCTAACCCGAACGACCAGCTATCTAGATATTCCTCTATACTTTGCCTTTAAACCAAGCGAGTTTTTCACTCTCGTAGCCGGTCCCGAATTTTCATACTTATTGATGCAGAAAGATGCATTTGAAAATGCAAGTACAACCATTGAACAAGAAACAGAATTTTAGAATGACAATATCCGCAAAAACACTTTAAGTTTTATTGGAGGCGTTGATATCACCATGAAAAGCATTGTTGTGTCTGCAAGAGGCGGATGGGATTTTCAGAAAAATCTTGGTGATGGAACTTCAACTACCCCACGCTATAAGAATATGTGGTATCAACTTACATTTGGCTACAGATTTTAAAAAAGAAACAAATGTAAAACATAAGAAACATGAATAATGTTTCAAATCAATATTGGAGTTCAGATTCCAATAAAAAATCGAGGCGAGTCCGAATAGCCAAATAATCGGAAATGAAATAAAAAAATGATTTTATGAAAAAGAAATATTTGATTGCAACCATTGCTTTGCTACTATTTTCAGGCTTTGCATTTAGCCAAAGTCCTTTACCAGTTGGTAACACCCAAGTTAATCTAGGCGTTGGCTTATCAGAATGGGGTATCCCATTTTATATAGGCTTCGACTATAGTGTGCATAAAGACATTACTGTAGGTGCTGAATTTTCTTATCGTTCTTATAAGGAACACTGGAATGACCATTACTATAATCATGATATAATGGGATTCTCCGGCAATGGCAATTACCACTTAAACAGCTTGTTGAATATTCCTCAAAAATGGGATTTCTACGCAGGATTAAATTTAGGATTCTTTGTATGGACATCTCCCGATATTTATGATGGGAATCACACTTCCGGTATTGGCTTAGGTGCACAAATTGGTGGAAGATATTATATATCCAATAAAATTGGATTAAACCTTGAGTTTGGCGGAGGGAATACATTTTCCGGTGGTAAATTTGGCCTTTCTATAAAACTATAACCTATCCATAACTATATAAAAGCAAACACTGGGTGAAAGAGGCAAGTGCAAACTGTACTTATCTTTATCGCACGGTGTTTTTTATTTAGCTTACATCTTTGGGTTGATATATGCCGAACATTAAGCACATCTATTTTACTAACTATTTACAGTAGCAATGCGACATAAAATGCTTCGAGATTGTTCTTAATTCTCGATTGTAAAATATGAGCTATCTGCGTATATCTTTCACTGCCCACCCACCAGAAGCAAAAACATAATGCGTTAGAGGAATAATGTGTGAATGATGTAAGATAAATTCAGAATCGTATAACGCAAATGGCTTCCATCTAAGCTAATTTTGCTGTGCGGTTAATAAAGCCATAGATACATGCACCCTGTAATTAGTTTACAGGTTTGCATTAATCTTATTAATTAAAAAACAACACATAATGAATACTATTGTAGGCGTTTATAGCACCCATGAAAAAGCACTCGAAGCTGTTGAAAAACTAAAAAGCACGGGATATCCCATTCAGCAGATTTCTCTTATCGGGAAGTCGGTAATTATAGATGATCTCATGCATGTCAAGTATAATAGATGGAAAAAGAATATACCGGCAATCGTAGGTGCTATTGTAGGACCTATATTGGGACTACTCTCCGGGATTGAATTATTTACCATTCCCGGATTGGGATTTCTCTACGGAATAGGCCCAATTCTGGGTGCATTGGCTGGCTTTTCCCTTGGTCTTGTTGGTGGGGGCACCATTACTCTAATTGCTATCATCGTCATCAGAAACCGGGCGGTTTTAAAATACCGTGAACATGTTGTAGAAAAAGGATTTCAGGTAATTGCCCATGGTAATAATGCAGAGATCAATAAAGCAAAAGCCATCCTTAATAAAGATAAATTGGAAAGCAAATAGCCATTGAAAATCTTCAACCTTTCAATGAATAATAATTGCAATTTAAATTAGAATACTCATGACAAACCTAGATTAGAAGCGTAAAAAAAATCATTACCTTTGGTTAGCATTAAAACTTATTAATCTATGGACGCTTTATCAATATTAATAATTGTCGGCGGTTTACTGGCTTTTGGAGTAATACTCTATATCCTTATTGCTATACCCATGATGGGATATCAGAAAAAAGAAATCAAAGCATTTACTAACCTTGCAGAAAAATTCAAATTTGAAATTAAACCAGGAAAGGTTAGCCTAAAACCAAATTTTCCTATTATCAAAGGTTTCTTTCAAGATCATTACTTTATAGTTCAAAAAGCTGTTGCAGGCAAGTTTCGCATATATAATTCTGCAACAAACTCAACAACATCCAGAACAAAATGGATACTTAAAATTTCAACCAAGCTTAAAATCCCTGAAAATCAAAGTTTCAATATAATAAATCGAAAAGTTTTCAGAAAAGAAATCGAACTAAACGATTTTCAAGCATATTTCAAAATCACTGTGAATAATAAAGAAACCGATTTAGCATTCAGCGATGAGATCAAATTGGAACTGATCAAATTATGGTTAGAAACCAAGAATTTTGAAATCGTATTGGATAAGCAAATCCTGTATACATCAAACTATCATGGATTGGTTAATGACAATGATGTTGAGCACTGCAGGCTTAAAATAATCTTACTGGAAAAAATTGCCGTCTTTCTTGAATTGCGATTAGGCACACAAGCGCCGAAATAGATATCTCATTAATCAGAGCAAGTGTGAAAACGAGTGCGAAGACTAATAATAATCACGCCAATCTGTTTTCTTGGTGACCTTCAAATCCTGCAAGATACTTGATTTGACACGAATGGTCATATTATAACTCTTACGGAATCCGGTAGGAATCCAGTTAAAATTGATTTCCCAACAATGCATATCACGGTAAATATTTACCGAAGTATAAATGAATTCGTGATCTACAAAATTATAGTTGGTCATTAAGCTTACCCGCCAATTTGGTGTAAGATTTATACTTCCATTAATGGAAATGGTTTGAATAAAAGTTTTTGGTTCGAGCGATGTTTCACGATAATCGTGAATATACTGCATGGTATAGGCCAAATTTAACGACCAAGGAATTTTATCAACGACAGACACATGAGTTGTGTCAATCGGTTTATTCTTATTCTTAAAAGTCTGTGGTCCAAGATTCCAGTTCAAGCTTACTCCCCATTCCCCACTATTTTGTCTAAGCAAGCGATCATTTACATCCCATTCAAATTGATTGAGGTTACGACCGGTGGAATCGACAATATATGGATCGAAAGTAGCCGCATAGCGCAAATCGAGACTTTTGAATAAACGTGTACGCCCCGAGAGCAATACTTTAGCCCAATTAAGACTATCTGCTGCAAAATTATAGCTGGAGCTTAAGGTTAAATCATCGATCAAAGCAATCTTCTTAAATCCACTTAGAGTATCTTTACGGTTTCTCACTTTCATTTCCACATTATTGCTCAGTGCAAAAGTCGAAAGCATAGATTTTCCAGCAGAAGGTGAGCCGTAAATTCCGCCTTCAAACACCGAATATCGGGTAGCTTCTGTTGCTCCTGGTGTAATATAATACTTATAATAGCCCCATTGTTGCTCTCCAAAATCAGGGCGCCACGAGAAGCGTACCGTAGGGGTCAGTACATGCCTAAAGGCAGAAATGGGTCCTCTTTTAAAGCTCAGAAAAGTATAAAGTTTAGTGCTCAAACTACTCGAAACTGAAAAATCGTGTGCGATATTAAAACCCTGAATAGTATCCGTTACCAATGAAGAATCAAGTGCATTCCAATGTTTTTCAATACTTTGAAAATACCAGCGTTGCGTATAGGCAATAGAATTGGTTACATTGACATACTTAAACAACTTGAAAGACGATGAAACAGGAACGGTGTGTTTTACCCCATTATCAAAATTTACCCAATCTAAATTATCAAACAAAAGTGAATCGATGGTATTGAGCGAATTTCTTGCATAAAGAGAATACGACAGGTTTACACTTTCAAGAAACTTATTCCTCGATTTCTTTTTAGAGCGAAACGGATAAAATCGGTTTGATGTGAGCGCGATATCTGGAAGGCTGATGCTAAAAGTATTGGTTTGTGTATTCTGCGTCTGACTCAAATTGGCCGTTAAATTAAAAACAGAAGCAATACGGGTGCTATATGAAATACTAGAAGAATAGTTAGAACTCAGATAATCCTGCGATGATGATGGGTTATAGGTATTATAGTCGGAACTTCCCAACTGCACATTGGCAGAAAAGCGGCTATTGGGTCTGGCTTTTGGATCTTGAACATGTTTCCACTTAATGAAAAACGCCTTGCTTTTTTCAAAGGAGCTCGTATTGCGTTCACCCAATAAATTTACAGCATAAGACACGTTGAGATTTCCCTCATATTTATAGCGCTTTTTATAATTGCTTTCGGTTTTCAACGCCCATGATCCACGCGAATAAATATCGCCTCGTACGCTAAGATCTACCATATCGCTTAAGCCAAAATAATATCCCCCATTCTCGAGATAAAAACCACGATTTGCACTTTCTCCATACGTGGGAATTAATATTCCAGACGCACGCCCTTTTTTATTTGGGAAAAAGCCAAATGGTAATGCCAGAGGGGTTGGAATACCTTCAATAACCAGCCACACAGGCCCGGTTACAATTTTATCATCTGGAATAACCTTGGCTTTATTGAATTGAATTTCGAAATGTGGATCTTTTAACGAGCAAGTAGTGAAAGATCCATTACGCACAAGAATGGTATTATCTTCCAGCTTCTTCACGCGATCACCATGCAAAAATCCATCTCCCTGCTTTGTGAAAATATGCTGAATAATACCTTTTTTAGTTTCGTAATTATATGAGATGGTATCCGACTCAAACTCCTGTTCTCCATCCTTAAAAAAAGGTATTCCCTGCACTACCCCATTTGTGTCATTCATACCATAGGCCAAAATCATAAAATTCTTAAAATCAATACGAATATAAGCGGCTTCAAGGTGTATTGTAGAATAGTCGACCACAGCCTCACCATATAGTTCCACATACATATCTTTTACATAATATAAAATGGAGTCGCGGGCCTGATAATCAATTTGTTCTTCCAACGCAGATTTTTCAATATTTACATGCACATTAATACTGTCGTTACTTATGGAATCAGTTTGCATACTAAGGGAATCTGCCTGTCCGTAGCTTACAACAGAAAGCAGTAGTAGAAAAAAGAGAACACTATGTTGTTGAAAGAATTTCAATCTGGTACAATTAATGTATCGGGATACCTTATAAATTTGTATCCTGTTCACAAGGTACAAAAATAGTTATTTCAGTCATGAAACAGACAATTTTAATCATTTTACTCTTTTTCAGCGCTTTTGGTGTTTTTGCTCAAGCTCCTTACCAGAAGAACTGGGTAGTAGTTCTCGATGCCGGACATGGAGGCAAAGACCCCGGTGCAGTGGGAAAACGCTCTCATGAGAAAGATATTGCCCTAGAAATCGTTCTCAAAACAGGAGAATATATCAATAATCACTTCAAAGATGTTGAAGTAGTGTATACAAGAAGTACTGATCGATTTGTAGAATTATATCGACGTGCAGAGATTGCCAATCAGGCACATGCCGATCTTTTCATTTCAGTGCATTGTAATGCCAACGCAAAAACAAGTCCCAACGGAACCGAAGTTTTTGTTATGGGATTAAATAAAACCGAAGCCAACCTGCAAGTCGCCATAAAAGAGAATACATCGGTGCTTATGGAAGATGATCACAGCGACAATTACGATGGGATAGATCCAAATTCAAGCGAAGCCTATATAGCTTTTAGCCTTTACACCAACATGCATCTGGATTTGAGTTTACTCATGGCTCAAAAAACAATGGAAGCATTCAATACAACCGTAAAAAGAAATGATCGTGGAATTAAACAAGCACCATTTTTTGTTTTGTATAAAACAGGAATGCCTTCTATTCTTATTGAAACCGCATTTATTTCCAATTACGACGACGAAACTTACCTGATGAGTGCTGCCGGCAAAAATGAAATGGCCTATTCCATTTACAAAGCCTTTGTAGATTATCGCAATGTTGTAGATGGGAGCAATTATATTCCAATGGAAATTGCCAAAACATCAGGAAGCAGCTCCACCACAAATAATATTGCAAAAAATAGCGGAGAAATCGTTTTCAAAGTTCAATTTGCCTCATTCAAAGAAATTATCCCAACTGAAGATTCTCGTTTCAATGGGATGACGGATGTTCATTATATTAAGGATGGAACATACTACAAATATATGTGTGGAAGCAATACGTCGTATAGCAAGGCAAAAGAAGAACTTTTAAGTGTACAAAATAAAGGCTATAAAGACGCCTTTTTAGTTGCTTATCAAAACGGTAAACGCATTAGTGTTTCAGAAGCGAGAAATATTAGTGGACAATAATAAAGAAACTGTATTTTTTAGAGCATTTTATTGCAGACACTGTTTATAAATGCTTTTGCATATTTCAGAAATTTCATGTAGGTTTGTACAAATTTCAATAGAGAGTGAAGAAAAAAGAGATAAGAATAGCACTGGTTTTTGTTGTTGGACTATTTGTTGTGTACTGGGGCATCAACTACCTGAAAGGGAAAAATATTTTTTCCAGTCAGGAAATTTTTTATGCCGAATACGATCATGTTGCAGGCCTGCAGGAAGCTAATCCTATTTATCTTAATGGTTTCAAAATTGGGCAAGTATCTACGATTGAATTTATTGAAAATGGAAACGGAAAACTCAAAGTGAGTTTATTAATTACGGAAGACGTTAATATTCCATCTAACTCTATTGCACGCATTGAAAGTAGTGACCTTTTAGGCAGCAAAGCTGTGGTAATTTACCTTGGTGATTCGCCCACTATGGCCAAAGGAGGTGATTATCTTCTTCCTGATATTGAACGAGATCTGAAAGAAGAAGTAAGCATGCAAATTTTGCCGCTAAAAAACAAGGCAGAAGAACTGATTTCATCCTTTGATTCGGTCTTGATTATTCTTCAAGGCATTTTTAATGAGAATACCCGTCAAAATCTTTCCCGATCTTTCCAAAGCATTGAAAACACAATTCTCAGCCTTGAACATGCATCTTACAATATTGATACGCTCATGTCTTCGCAGCGTAACCGCTTGGGGATAATTTTTGCAAACGTTGAATCGATTACCACCAATCTTAAGGACAATAACGAAAAAATAAGTAATATTTTTAGCAATATCAGCTCTATTAGTGACTCGCTGGCAGATGTTCCATTTGTTAATGTGATTAATAACGCGAATGAATCGCTAGATAAGTTCAACCGTATTATGACTAAAATTGACAATGGTGACGGCAGTTTGGGCATGCTTGTTAACAACGATTCGCTATACAATAATCTAAACAACTCTGCCTACGAACTAAATCTCCTAATGGAAGATCTTCGGTTAAACCCACGACGTTATATGCACTTTAGCATTTTTGGCCGCAATGCCAAACAAAATTCATATAAACCTAGAAAATAGATTAATTTTCCCCGCTATTATCTTCAATACTTCTCCCACTCCTATTCACTTCAATAGTGATAGTATTATTATTGGTATTTCTCAAAACATCGGCCGCATTCAGAGGTCTAATGTTTTCATGCCATACAAAACCATTTAGTTTTCGTCTCTCCGCGGGTAATTGCTCATAGGGGTATATTGTGCCTTTTGGCGCACCCATCATACGAAGCATTTCAACTTCACGATTACTAAAGTGAATTTTCAGTTCAGCACTGGTTGAATTATTAATGCCTGTTTTCGTTCCATCCTCATTTTCTATAAAATATATGGTTTCAGCGTTTCCTTTTACATCAAGCCTGTCGAGCTCATTTTGAAGAAAATACCCATACATTCTCTTCCCTTTAATCTGCTGAAAATTTTCTCCTTCAACTCGGGAAATAATAAAAGCATTCTCATCCATAAAAAGTGAAGTGATCTCACTCCTATTTACCTTGAAATGCATATAATCGGCACTTAGCTGACTGGAATCAGACCATAAAACAGGACTTACATACATTCGCATCAAAGAATCATCTTCAGTGTAATAGAGTGAATCGCAAACGCCCTGCATATCATTCCTGTAGAAACGCACATTATAATGCACCCTGATAATTCGTTGCGAGAGCGTATCTTTCATACTAAAAAGTGTATCCCCATGCAAATACAGGGTATCATTGGCCTCCCAATTCATAAAAACAGCACTGTCGGTCGCCAAAACCGAACTATCTGCTTCATTGAAAAGACCGTATTGCCCGGTGAGCATAATATTCTCAGTTGTATCACGAAAAGACACATTTTTATATGCCTGCCCAGCTCCTTTGCGACGTTCATAATACAAAGTATCGCCTTCCAAAATTGACGAGCCATTGTACATTCTAGCTTTCCCGTGCAGTCGTGTAATATCCTGTTTAGTATCGTACCAACCATAATTACAATAAATGGTCGTGCTATCAGTAATAATTTTTGTATTTCCAAAGAAGTCAACAATTTCTGTATTTGTGTTATACATTAGGCTATCTGATTCCATATTGAAATTATTGCCCTCTACCAAAATATCATCCTTAAAGAAAAACTCTTTACTGTCACTATTATAATATCCCTTGGTACTGGTTAGTTGATTATTGGGATCCTCAATTTTGCCCCCATTTAAGTAGAAGGCCGTATGTTCGCCTAAATCGTAGGTAAGCTTGTCTGTTCTAAGAATAATCTGATTATCAATTAATTCGACATCCTTCTCCATTACAGCAATACGTGAATCGCCTTCATAATGTAGTTTTTCGCCATAAATATTAGTAGTATCAGATGCTTTAATATGCACATTGCCAAATGCATCCATGCTATTTTTATTGATATACAGAAACGCAGAGTCGCAATACATATAAGTTTCCTTATGCTGAAAAACAACATTGCCTTTTAAAATCTGAACATCAGGATTTACTTCCCTGTTATATTCAAGAATTTCTGCAGATTTGAGTAGAATCTTTTTTTTCTCTTGCGCATGTACGCAGACAAATAATAACAAGAGGCCCGAGAAAAGGAGGATGCGTTGCATCGTAGAGTTTATCAGATATCTTCCTCTTTAATAAATTTTCCTTGCAGGTCAAACAATACACGTTTACGTTCATCGTAACCTTCACGCTTAATAAAAACGCTATACATGTATTGACCATCATCGCTCAGCGTCATTGCTTCAAGAAAACGATATTCAGAATAGTTTTCTTTTATATACTGATTAGCTGCACTGGGCAATTCTTTTTGAGAGATATTCTGACCATCAACCATATCCCCATCATCGAGGGAAATATCGTCACCATCAATAACATTTTGAAGGTTTTCAATCTCATTCTGGCGTTTTTCCTTGTAATATTCGTCATCGGGATCGATGTAATTGGCGAGAACTTCCTTTTCCAAACGACCTGAACGGGAATAGTACAATTCAGTATAAACCATAGGATCATTGAGCCAATCTTTATTATATACTTTTACCAAGTAGTATTTTGATTTATCAGCAAAAGTAAAGTACTCTGCAGTATAAATATCCAAATCTCCATAATTCTCTTCAAGATTACGCTGAATAAGTGGGTGCAAATCTCGAACATCGTTCATCACAACTGTTTTTGTCCAAACTCCACTTTTATTGAAATACATTCTACAATCCCAATCACGACTGGGGTTATAATAAGAAACCATAAATTCTGTTCCAACAGTATCCCAACGAATTTCTTCAGCACGCGCTTCCTTTTTCTTAAAAATCTCTACCGCATTAGCAGGTACTTTATTTTCAGGATAAGGAGGCTTCACTTCTTTATTTCTTACATTATTTCTGTTTGTTTTATCGTCTGGATTATTATTATCAGGGTTTTCAACAACAAGTCCTGTTGATTTTATAAGTTTTCCCTGAAAATCGAACCATAATTCAATTGTTTTTGCACTAAGATCTTCCCCAAGTATCAAATAATAGGTATTTGAATACTCGTCATTATTCAGAAAAAATGCTTCATTAATTTTATGCTCTGGATAATTTACAATCACATAAGAATTTATTGATGAAGGCAATTCTTTAGGATGGACAGGCTGCATTTTATCGTTATCATTACTATTATCACCTCCATTATTGGTCAGAGAAATATCAAGATCGTTACCTGCGCCATCTGTTTTCTTTACAAAATTACCAGAAATATCAAAAAATGCCAAGAGTTTAGCCTTCTCTATCGTATCGTTTAAGGATACAATATACTCTGAAACATCTTTGGTTTCGCGTAACGAAATTTTCTCAATTACACATTGTCCAAAATCGCTACTCAAACTTCTTTGCATAGAACGAGGCACATCCTCAAACTTTGAATCGGTTTTTGAAACCAACCAACGACCGGTATATGTAAAAGCACAAAAAGAAGTACTTCCTTCATAAGTGAAGTTAGCATAGTACTCTTTATCCTCCATTTGCCAAGCAACACTTTCAGCGCCAGGGAATAAGTTACCGAGTTTAGTAACAACTACTTCAGGAACATCCTTTTCGTCCACATCTTCCTGAGCCTGAGCATAGAAATTAGCCGACAGGAGAAAAAAGAAAATCAGAAAATAAATATAAGTTTTCATTTTTACTGTGTTTTAATAATTTGACTTCTTCCGGGACCAACGGAAACATATGAAATTTTGGAATTTAACTCCTTTTCAATAAAATTGAAATACTCAAGAAATTTTGATGGGAGCTCGCTTTTTTGCGTCATATTGGTAATATCCATTTTCCAGCCATTGTGGTTAGACAATTTTGGTTCAAAATTCTCTCCAAAACGAAACTCTGGAAACATATACTCATGATTTTGAGATATATACGTGTTTGCTACCTGAATGGTTTCTAAAGAATCTAAAACATCTGCTTTTGTCATCACCAAATCGCTTACGCCATTAATCATAATTGCATACCGTAATGCAGGCAAATCAAGCCATCCGCATCTGCGAGGTCGCCCAGTGGTGGAGCCAAATTCATGGCCATTTTTTCGTAATTCTTCACCCATTTCATCATGCAATTCAGTCGGGAAAGGTCCATTTCCAACCCGAGTACAATAAGCTTTAAAGATACCAAAAACCTTACCAATACTTGTAGGAGGAATTCCGAGACCAGTACAAACGCCACCACTAGTGGTATTTGATGATGTAACATAAGGATAAGAACCGAAGTCGATATCGAGCAATGAACCTTGAGCGCCTTCGGCAAGAATTCTTTTACCGTTCTGCAAGAGACGATTGAGATAAATTTCGGTTGCTTCTACGCGGAAAGTTTGTAAATCCTTAACAGCCTCAAGCCATTTGCTTTCATACTCATCGTAAGAGAGCCCGTCGATTAGTATTTCCGAAATAGAAGGATGAATTTCTTTCGCCCTTTTTACTTGCTCATCACGATGAAACTTAAATTTCGATTCAAAATCTGAAGCAAAAATATCGCCAGTACGAAATCCTTTACGCTGAAATTTCTCTGTATATGCAGGACCAATACCTTTGAGTGTACTGCCAATTTTTTTGTTTCCTAGAGCCATTTCACAAACTGCATCCAGCAATCGATGACCCGGAAAAATTAAATGAGTTTTATCGGAAATGATAAGATTTTTATGCGGGTCGTACCCAGCACTTTGAATTTTCTCAATCTCCTTCATAAAAACAAAAGGATCGAGCACTACCCCATTACCAATAACATTGCTGATATTTTCATGAAAAATACCACTAGGAATGGTATGAAGAACAAATTTCTTATTTTCAAATTCAATAGTATGGCCAGCGTTGGGACCTCCCTGAAAACGTGCAATAACATCGTAATCTTTAGCAACAGCATCTACGATTTTGCCTTTGCCCTCATCACCCCATTGAAGACCCAAAATAACGTCAACATTCATATTCATCAGTGTCTAACTGTAAACAAGTACAAAAATTCTATCAATCAACTTATTATTATGATTTCTTTGAGCGACATTTTTCACAAATACCATAAAAAACAAGCGAATGATTAATGGGTTCAAAGTTAAACATTTTTTTGAGGGAATCCTCAACTTCTTGAATACGGGGATCACAAAATTCAATAATACTATTGCATTGTGAACAAATAGCGTGATCGTGCTGATGAAACTTATAACTTTTCTCGTAATGCGAACAGTTTTGCCCAAACTGATGCTTCACCACTAAACCGCAATCCAACAATAAATCCATAGTATTATAAAGTGTGGCACGGCTAACGCGATAACGATTATTTTTCATTCTGATGTAGAGCGATTCAATATCGAAATGACCATCATGAGCATAAATCTCCTTCAGTATAGTGAAACGCTCGGGAGTCTTACGATGCTTTGACTTTTCCAAATACTCGGTAAAGATTTGCTTCACCATTTCGTATGATTCATTGGGCTGTTGAATCTTATTTGTTTTATTCATCAGAAAGATATTTGCTGTAAAATTAAAAAAAAATTCTATTGTTATTTAGAATAAATAAAAAAAATAAACTTATTGTCTGATTCTATATGCTTTACGAACCCCATCAACCTTTCTTATCTTACCAATTAATTTTTTTAGATTTTCGGTATCGTTGACATAGAGCAAAATAGTGCCCTCAAACGTTCCGCTAGCGCTTGTACTTTCCAAATGAAACGCGCTGATATTGATATTAAGTTCTTCGGAAACAAGCTTACTGATATCGCGAACAATACCCTGTCGATCAATACCATACATCTGAATTCCTGTTTTAAAAGTAATATCATCTGCCGAGTTCCACTTCACTTTTTTCATTCGTTCGCCATAGCGAGAATTTAAGCGGATAGCTGTTGGGCAATTGGCTCTATGAATTTCGAGAGAAGTCTCTGAACTAACAAATCCGATTACAGAATCACCAGGAATAGGATTACAACATTCTGCGATTTTATAAACGATACTATTATTGGTATCAAGTTCAATGGTTTTCAAGGAGCTCAAATCATTATTTTGTTCGGGTATGGCCTCCGAGTGAATAGTGCTTTTTCCCCTAACGAAAGGTTTACGTAGATAATTCAACCATCCGCTGCGTTCTTTAATAGTCACAAAAGATTTAACGGTTTTCACCTCAATATTTCCTTTTGAGGCTTCCAAAAAAAGCTCCTGTTCAGAGTTTACCCCAACATACTTAATAAATTCCCTCAGAGTTTTTTCATCTGCTTCGGCTTTAACCTGAGCAAACATACGTTCGAGAATATTCCTACCCCTCAGCAGAAGTTTCTTTTTGTCTTCTTTCACAGCTTGTTTAATCTGTGATTTTGCCTTAGCCGTAATTACAAAACTCAACCATTCCTCTTTTGGGCTTTGACGTTCACTGGTAAGAATTTCAATCTGATCACCGCTTTTTAGTACATGATTGAGAGAAACCAGTTTATGATTTGTTTTAGCTCCAATACATTTATTGCCGAGATCGGTGTGAATATGATATGCGAAATCTAGTGCTGTACTATTTTTAGGCATATTTCTCATTTCGCCCTTTGGAGTATACACAAATATTTCGTCGGTAAAAAGGGTTAGCTTAAAATCATCGAGAAAATCAAGAGCATTGGATTCTGATCTCTGCAATAATTCGCGAATCCGAGCCAACCAATCATCGAGTGTGCTTTCAATTCCTTCATGATCTTCCTTATATTTCCAATGAGCTGCATATCCTTTTTCTGCAATTTCGTTCATTCGCTCTGAACGAATCTGCACTTCCACCCACTTTCCAACATCACTCATAACAGTGGTATGCAATGCTTCGTATCCATTTGCCTTGGGTACTGAAATCCAATCTCGCAAACGATCTGGATTAGGGCGATACGTATCGGTTATTACCGAATAAGCTTTCCAGCAATCAACTCTTTCTTCATCTCGTTTTGAATCCAATACCACTCTAATCGCAAACAGATCGTAAACTTCTTCAAAAGGTATTTTCTTCCGCAACATTTTATTCCAAATGGAATTGATGGACTTGGTTCTGCCAATAACCCTAAATCTCAATCCAGTTTCACTCAATTGGTTTTTTAATGGAGCAATGAAGCTACGAATAAATCTATTTCGTTCTTCCTCTGTCTCCTTTAGCTTTTGGGTAATTCCCTCAAAAATTTCGGGCTCGGTATATTTTAAAACCAGATCTTCCATCTCGCTTTTCACAGCATATAAACCCAAGCGATGTGCCAAAGGAGCAAAGAGGAATGAAGTTTCGGATGCTATTTTAAGACGTTTTGTTGAAGGCAGAGCCGATAAAGTACGCATATTATGCAATCTATCGGCAAGTTTTATGAGAATAACCCTGATATCTTCGGACATTGTCAGAAGAATCTTTTTAAAATTCTCTGCCTGAAGTGAAGGAGAAACCCCTGAATTATCTACAACCCCCGACATTTTTGTCAGACCATCAATAATGAGAGTCACTTTATCGCCAAAAAGTCCGCGAATATCTTCAAGAGAGTAATCGGTATCCTCTACAACATCGTGCAAAAGAGCACAAACAATAGATGTGGTTCCTAGCCCAATTTCACCGGCAGCAATATTAGCAACCTCAACTGGATGAAAGATATAAGGTTCGCCAGATCTACGTCGCATACCCTTATGCGCTTCGGCAGCAAGGTTAAAAGCTTTACGAATCAACTTTTTATCTTTCAAATCAATATATGGCTTGCTCACTTTAAGCAAATTGCGATATCGTTTTAGCAATTCTTTTCTTTCCTGTTCTGTTAAGCCAAATTCCATTCAAAAGATATTTGCACAAAAATAGCACTATTTTTTCTTCAATCTAATTATACAATATGATAAATAATGCAACTTATACAAATAACTAGTGTCTATGCTATGAACTATTTTGTATTTTTGTGGTCATAAAATAACTATTTCTATTATGAAAAAATCATTATTGCTTTTTGCAGTACTAACACTTAGTGTTTTGGTTGGTTTTGCTCAAACCATTGCTTTTGAGGAAGACTTTGAAAGTGGTTCTTACGTTGTTACATCATCAGGTTCTACTACTTGGGATATCAATTCAAGAATTCAGGCAGGGGGTCTTTATTCTGATTCTTGCGTAGTAGCATTTGCCAGTTCTTCTTACCTAACAACAAACCAAATTGTAACTACTGGAAATTCAAGTGTTATACTTGAATTCAAGCATATTTGCAAAATTGAACCCATTTTTGATGGAGGACAAATCGAATACAGTCTTGATGGTGGTATTACATGGGTTGCTCTTACCAGTACCGAATACCTTGGAGCTGGCTCTTTTACAAGCAACAAATTTACAGCACAGAGTTATGCTGGCGATTGGCAAGCTTCCACCCATACAGCTTTACCGCAAAATACATGGTGGAAAACTGAACAATTCGATTTGAGTGCTTTAGCGGGTAATCAAGCCGACTTACGTATTCGTTTTAAGTTAACAGATGGTAATAATAACGGTCCCAACCAAAATGCAGGTTGGTATATTGATGATATTAAAGTTACCATTGCTCCATCAGAGCTCACACCGCCTTCAATTACTCAAGTTTCAACTATTTGGACAGACACCATCTATAATACAGGTCCATTCACTGTAAACGCAAAAATAACTGATGCCTCTGGAATTGACACTGCGTATGTAGTCTATAGCACAAATGGCGGAAGCAACGACACACTTGGAATGACAGTTACTGCTGCTCCGGATACATTTAGTGTTGACATTCCCGCTCAAGCGTATAACACTCACGTTGATTACCATATCGTTGCTATCGACCTTTCTGCATCTGCAAATATGGCAACAACACCTATTGATTCATTTTACATCAAACAAGCCCCTCCAATTGTTATTATTGGTACAGGAACAAGTTCATCATACTCCTCACCTGTGAATGGATTATATAATTATTCTTGGAGTGATATTGTATACTCAAATACTGAGATTGCCACGAGTGGTGTAATCGATTCCATCTTCTTTGAAGTAGCAACAGTAACTGCTCCTCACACATTTGACAACCAACAAATATATTTGTATACTGGCGATAGTTTATTATCCTCAACAAGCTTACCAGATACAACATTAATGACAAAGATTTTTGATGGGACTTACACTTTCACTGCTACAGGATGGAGTAAAATAGCTTTATCTACACCATATTATTATAACGGCATCGATCATCTTCATGTTGTTTGGGTTAATAATGACGGATCCTATTACAGCGGCTACCCTACATTTAAGTATACAAGCACAACCCCATCTTATAAAGATGTTTATGCTTATTCTGATGTATCACTACCTACCACAGGATATTTAACATATAGCCGACCAAATATTAAAATCGCATTTCAAATTAACAATAATGTGCATGATGCTTCGGTTGTTAGTATTACAGAGCCTTTAACAAGCCCAATTCCTACAATTAGCACTCCATACAACGTTAAAACAATCATTAAAAACCTTGGTTCAGATACACTTACCAACTTAACAATACATTGGGAAGTGAATGGAGTACCGCAAACTCCATATAGTTGGGTTGGATCACTATTGCAGGATCAAAGTTCAACTGAAATCACACTTGGTTCTGTATCATTTACAAACCCTGGTATTAACAATATTAGAGTCTATTCTACGGATCCTGACGGTTTTGCAGATGAACAACCATTGAACGACACAGTGAATAAAAGCTATTTTGTATGCCCCGGTATTTTAGCTGGAGATTACACTATCGACCCGTTATCACCTACTGGTGGCACAAACTTTCAGTATTTTAGTGAGGTTCAAAACGCATTAAGCTATTGTGGAATCAGTGATACAACAATATTTAATATTGTGCCTGGAACATACAACGAATTGCTTACTTTCAGCACAATACCAGGCGGGGCAGATACCGCATGGGTTATTTTTCAATCATCAACTGGGAATGCTACAGATGTTATTCTCACAGATTCAGCAACTAGTACTGGCAATAACTATATAATCAATTTGAATGGTGCAAGTTTCATGGCTTTTAAGAATTTAACATTTGAGCCAAGAAGTTCATCATATGCTAGGTCTATTGTAATTAACAACTCAACCAACAATATATTAGTTGATTCTAATATTTTTAATGGCCCGGTTGTATCAAGCACTTCTTCTGACCTGACTCACATTTATAATTATAGTTCTTCCAAGGACACCAATTTGGTAATCAGAAACAACAAAATGTACAATAACTCCTATGGACTTTATATGTATGGAAGTTCTTCTGTTTTACTTGAATCAGGTAATGTTTTTGAAAATAATCTCTTAGAAAATTTCTATTACTTTGGTATTTATAGTTATTATCAAGATGGTTTCCAAATAAAAAACAATACTATAAAAACAAATACTACTTATGGTAGCCCCTATGGTCTTGGATTATACTACAATGACAAAGTTGTTTTGTCTGAAAATGAAATATATGTTCCACAATATTATGGTGTTTACTTATACTATTGTGATGGTGATGCCACTACACAAAATGAAATCAATAATAACTTCATTAGTATTGGGGGCACAACAACTTCTTATGCTTTTTATTGCAATACATCTTATTACAATAATTTCTACTACAACTCCATTAATTCTTATAGCACCAATACTACCAGTAGAGCTTTGTATCTTGTAGGTGGAACAAACCATGTGCTGATCAATAATATTTTAAGTAATTTAGGTGCTGGTTATGCCATTTATTCAACTACCACAAGCATTACTTCGAATTATAATGACCTTTACAGCCAAGGCACTAATTTGGGGTATTATAACAGCGCTAACCGTGTAAATTTGGCTGCATGGCAAACGGCTACTTCTCAAGATGGAAACTCTGTAAGTATTTATCCAAATTTCTTTGGAATGAATGACTTACACACTATTACGGCACCTTTGAATAACCTTGGATCTCCAATTGGTATTACCGTAGATATTGACGGTGATATAAGAAGTTTAACAAACCCAGATATGGGTGCAGATGAATTTACTCCTCCACCATATGATGCAATTATTACATCAGTGATCTCTCCACTTGGAGGCTGTTCACTGGGAGTTGACAGTGTTAACATTAAAATTTCCAATAATGGGATTGACACCATAAATAGTGGTCTTACAGCTTTCTATACCATAAATGGCACTGGACCTGTTTCTCAAGTAGTTGGAACTCCTATTCCTCCGGGTGACACTATTGTTTTCACTTTTAGCACTACCGTTGATTTAACTGCTGGATCTACAGATAGTGTATTCAATTTTGAATTCTATGTAAATATTACAGGTGACCCCATACAAACGAATGACAGCATAAACTATACTATTATTTCACTTCACTCTCCACAGCCTGTTACAGTAAGTAATGCAACTACTCCTTATGGGACTTCTACAACCCTTAATGCCACAAGCTCAGATACCATTCAATGGTATGCAGATGCATTATTAACACAGCTTCTTCATACAGGAAGTTCATTTACAACTCCTATTTTGTATGATACAACTATTTATTATGTAGCTTCTACATCAGGAGTTGAATACATTTATTCATTTGACACTGACCTTCAAGGCTGGATCGGCTCAACACCTTGTCCTTCATACACAACATACAACTGGGCTTATGATCCTGATGGTGGTAATGGAACTGCATTCATGATTGATCCTTCAACAACATCCAGTGCAGTACTTATTTCTCCTCCATTACCTGTGTTTGGTGATTCTGTTTCTTTAGAATTCAGACATAAGTTTGAAACCGAAAGTTGTTGTGATAAAGGTTATGTGGCCTATAGAATTGATGGAGGTGCTTGGACGCATTTCACACCAACAAGCGGGTTATATACAGGCTCTGCAGGTCTCAGCGTCGATCCTTTCGCAAGCTGTGCCTATGGTCCCACTGTTGGGGTTTTTAGCGGCAGTAGTTCAGGCTACATGATATCTACAGGCAAAATTCCACTGAATGGCGCTACTACATTGGAAGTTGCATTTGCATTTTCCAGTGATGGAAGTATTCAAGGCACTGGATGGTATATCGATGAAGTTAAAATAAGCAAAGAAGGCTGTCCTGGATCAATTAGTGAAGACACTGTATTTATAACCGGATTCCCTAGTGATGATGTTGGTGTAATTGAAATAATAAATCCAAATTCTGGTATAGATCTAACAAACTCAGAACCCATTTCAATAAGAGTAGTAAACTGGGGATCATCTGATCAGAATACAATTCCTGTTAATCTAAGTATTAATGGAACAACTATCATTACAGACACGATAACAACTACCCTTCATGCAGGCGACTCCATTACCTTTAACTTTGGTGCTGGTGCTGACTTAAGCGCTTATACTACTTATAATCTAGCTGCTTATACAACTTTATCTAGCGACACTACATTGGTTAACGATACTGCTTTTAAAACTGTTACAAACTCAATGTTGATTTATTGTGCCGCTAATGCTACATCAGGATCATATGAAGACCTAACAGGGCTTGGCATTGGGACGACTGTATATACAAATGCAGCTACCGGAGCAATGTATACAGATTATACCTCATTACCTCCATTTATTGTAGCACCAAATGCAACATATGACATTTCTGTAATGAGTGACTTTGCACCAGGCTATTCATATCAATACTCCTGCTGGGTAAATGTATTTATTGATTATAATTACGATGGAGATTTTGACGATGTTGGCGAATTGGTTTATGGTGCATCAACACTATCTTCCAGTACAGCTTTTGGCACTTTTACCATCCCATCAAACCCTCACTTAGGCCTAACCCGGGTTCGTGTTGCATTTCGTGAAAGCGGAACTCAACTCAACACTGGTCCTTGTGGTACATGGACATGGGGTGAAGTAGAAGACTATATGGTTATGATTATTCCTCCAATTCCAAATGACGCAGGTGTAATTGCGATTACAGCTCCAGATTATATTCAAAGTGAAGGAAGCAGTATTCCTGTTGAAGTTGACGTGAAAAACTTCGGGACAGATACTCTTCATAGTATTCCTATTGAATATGTTGCCAATAGTGGAGCTCCTGTTCCATATACTTGGAATGGAACTCTTGTACCGGGCGATACTGTTTCGGTAACACTACCCAATGTAACCGTTCAAGTTGACGCCAATGATATTTGTGCATATACAGTATTAACCGGCGATTCAAATACATTCAACGACAATACCTGTGGAGAATTCTATGGTTTACCACCTGTTGTGCTCTTTGAAGATGACATGGAAAATGGAACAATACTCTCCCCTGCTTCAGGAACCACATACTGGCAAAGAGGAAAACCAACTGCATCAACCATTAACTATGCTCATAGTGGTGATTCCGTTTGGACCACCATGCTAACTACAAATTATGCAAATAATATAGAAACATATCTTGAAATGCCTACAATGTCATTTGCTGGCATAAATGATGCATACTTAAGTTTCTACTACTGGATGGATGCTGAAGAAAATTCAGATGGTGGATTTATTCAGTATTCACTAAATAATGGATTCACTTGGTTATCGCTTGGCGGATTGGGTCAAACCGATTGCTTAAACTGGTACGAATCATATATAACCGGTGCTACTCCTGGTTGGTCTACTCCGACCAACGGATGGCAACCAGCTTTCATTAAATTAAGCTCACTAAATGGAATGAGCAATGTTAAAATTCGATTCGGATTCAAATCCAATTCCACGATAGTGGCAAATGGATTCGCGCTAGATGACATTGAAATTCTTGCACTACAAGTTCCAGTTGATGCTGGTGTAATAAGCATTGACCAACCTACAGGAGCAACAACACCCGGAGATCCTATAAACGTTAATGTTACAATCCAAAACTTTGGGTCAACTACATTAACCTCAATTCCTGTTACCTATACAATTAATACCGGATACCCTCCTCAAAATGGTACATGGACAGGCTCACTTGCTCCAGGAGCAACAACCACCTTTGCATTTACTCCAACTTATAACGGACCTGCACAAAATTACAGACTCTGTGCCTTTACCAAAGTTACAGGAGACCCATATCCAAGCAACGATTCTGCTTGCTTATACATCCCGATGGGACAAGCAAATGTTGATGCAGGAATTAGTGCTATACTTAGCCCAAATACATCAACAAGTAGTGGACAAACTGTTACTGTTCAAGCCAGAATTAAAAACTTTGGGCTTACTACTCTAACAAGTATTCCTGTGATTTATAAAATCAATTCCATTACACAGGCTAATGAAGTATGGACAGGTACTCTTAATAGTGGTGACTCTGTAGATTATACTTTCACTACTACTTACCAAGGGCCAATTAGTCAGTACAACTTCTGCGTAAAAACAAACCTTGTAGGTGATCAGGTTTCAAGTAATGATGAAATTTGCTCTTCCATAACATCTGGCATTGAGAGTGCCAGTGCCAATGGCGTTGTTCTACTACAAAACAGGCCAAATCCTGCAAACGATGAAACCGAAATTCGCTATACATTACCTCAACCCGGAACATGTAAATTTACGGTTCGCAATGCTCTTGGTGAAATAATTTACGACGTAGAAACATCTGGTGAACTTGGTATAAACAAACTGGTAATCAATACCGTTAATTACGAACAAGGAATCTATTTCTACACAATCGAATACGAGGATGTAATACTCACACGAAGATTTACAATTCTTCATTAAAATATAAAAGCTGCCTCCGGGCAGCTTTTTTTTATTCAAATAGTTTACCCTGCCATGCATTCTTCTCATAAAACCTCTTCTCAATCATCTGCATAATTTGGTCATATCTAAATAGCCCCCAATTTGGAGCTATCAAATATGGCAAAGGAACTTCTCCGGCAAAACGGTCTATAAGCAAATCCGGGCGTAATCTTTCACAAAAAGCAACTACAAAATCAATATATTCCTCTCTTTCAAAAAGATGATAGTCGGAAGGATTCTCTTGAAAATCATCGGCCATAGCAGTGCCTTTTACAATCTGTAATTGATGAAGCTTAATGGCATTCATTGGAATTTCAGATAATATCCCTGCACTTTTCAGCATCTCTTCCCTGCTCTCGCCAGGCAAACCCAAAATATAATGTCCTGTGGTGAACAAATCATATTGGGCTGTCATCTCAAAAGCTTTTACAGCGGTTTGAAAATTATGCCCCCGATTCATGCGCTTCAGACTATTATCATATACACTCTCAATACCCATTTCCAAAAAAACATGGTGCGATTTTGATAAGTCCGATAAAACTTGAAGTTTTTTCTCATCGATGCAGTCGGGACGTGTACTCACCACAATGCCAGATACTTCCGGAATACTTAACGCTTCTACCCACAATCTTTCCAACTCACTTACACTTGCATACGTATTGGAATAGGGCTGAAAATACACAATAAATTCACCTGCATTTTTATACCGCTTACGCAGAAAAGACAATCCCTCCTCTACCTGAGTTTTTACACTTTTGGCAGAATCGCAATACGAAGGATTGAACGCTTTATTATTACAAAACGAACAACCGCCAGTGGCAACTTTTCCATCACGATTTGGGCATGTAAATCCGGCATTTACAGAAATTTTCTGCAAACGGTGTTTATTCTTTTCACGCAAGTGAACAGATAAGGAATTATAAGGTCGGTCGCCAAGAAATTGAATCATTTTGCACTGCTTATTGCAGCACAAAAGTATGGATTAAATGGAAATCACGGGAATTTACACTAAGAAGATACATTCCTTTAGCAATACCAGAAAGATTCAACTGAATTCTATTTGTCTGTGAAAAAGATGTACACATCACTATATTTCCCTGCATATCAAATACTTCCATGTCAAAATTGCTAGTTTGAGGCAATTCAATATTCAAAAATTCTGATGCTGGATTAGGATAAATCTGCATTTCAGTCATGTTGTTCTCAATCCCAACGGATGGGCAAGAAAACGTAGCCGATACTCTGGGCGAATTCTGCAAACTATCTTCAAACAGTGTTTTTGCAGAAGAATTTCCATTGAGCTGCCAATCAAGAAAAGGCAAAAGCATATCAAACTGACAATCATGCTGTTCAGCCCTATCGATAGTAGGTTGTGGACTGGTAAAAAATTCACCTGTAGAACATGCCAGATTATAATTTGCAAAATAACAATGGCCTCCGCCAAGAATAATCACTTTATACCTACAAGAAGTTGTAAGTGCATTATACATTAGTTCTTGATGAGAGGCAGGAGGCGCAACACCATCATTTTCTCCCTCAAAAACCAGAACCGGGACAGAAATATTAGCCGCCGCACTTACCGCTGATGGAGTGGTTTCGGCTGCGGCAAAATTAAAAAGACAATTAATATTGGTATTGTTTTCAGCTGCCAGGAACGAAGAACCGCCGCCCATACTATGCCCTGCTAAAGCTGTATTTCCATTAAAATGACCGTAAAGGAAAAATGAAGCATTGGTGGTGGCTTCCGATTTAATTTCCTCATTTAAAAACCGCAAATCGAGACCAAAATCCTCATGATCAACCCCAATAGTTCCTGCTTCTGTAGCGGGTAATACAATAAGATATCCTCTGGGCACCAAAGTATCGACAAAATTATCATAGGCATCAACACCCATACTGAAGCCGTGTCCAAAAATAATGACCGGGAATGACCCCGATGCACAAGCCACATCATCGCCGGCTACTGCTGCAGGATAATACACTTCACAATCGATATTTCGAGAACGAGAAGGATCGTTGAAAGTAATTTGCCTATGCCCAATAGCATATTGAGAGAAAAGCTGTACGCTAATCAATGTAAACAAAAGAAGAAATAAAATTTTCATACCAGCAGTTTAAATTATTGTTCAAATATAAAAAAAGGCCGTTGAAATTCAACAGCCTTTAGTGTAAAGATTTATAATGTCTGACAATTACTTGGCAACACGCTCAAGCCATTTCAGCATAAAGATCATTGTGAACATAGAAATAAGACAAGCTACAACGAATACACTCCATGTCATCCAGATTGGAACACTATCGTATAAAATAGCACCGATAAAGAGCAATTGGTTACCCAGTGCAGTTGCACCAAGCCAGCCACCTTGCATTACACCCTGAAGGTGAGGTGGAGCTACTTTAGACACAAATGAAATTCCAAGGGGACTGATAAAGAGTTCAGCCAATGTGAGAATGAAATAAGTTCCAATTAGCAGGAATGGTGTTACACGCTGAGAAGCCTCGAGACCACCCATTGCGGTTACCTCATCTTTGAGCGGTAAGTCAAATGACCCAAACGCCATAAGAACATAAGCTAATGCAGCGATAAACATACCAATGGCAATCTTTCTTGGAGTTGAAGGTTCCTTCCCTTTGGCTCTTAGCCAGCCAAATATTCCAATAATAATTGGTGTGAGAAGTACAATAAAGATTGGGTTTATCGATTGGAATATTTCCGCCCCGACAATTGTCACAAAGCCGAGGTCTATCGATATTCCGCTTAAATCAGTATAATCCTTTGCAAAATACGTAAGTGTAAGTCCGTTTTGATGGAAGGAGAACCAGAAGAAAATTACAACGCCAAAAACAGCAATAAGAGCATAAATTCTCTGCTTGATTTCTTTAGCATCCATTTGTACAACGCTGGTATCTTTAGCAGCTTCTTCTTTAGAAACTTTAGGAGCAGGATTGGGGAAGAACTTCTTGTTTACTAGATAAACAATCAGAGAAATTGCCATGGCACCTAACGAAATTGCAAATGCATAATGGAAACCTGTTGTAAATACATTTAAGTAGTTGTTTACAAAAGCATCCATGCTTGTTACAGGACCACTAGAAACTTCAGTAGCAAGTGTGCTTAATCTGGTCATTGCATCGCCAGAAATGGTTCCATCTAAATAAGAATGACATAATTCAGGAAGATCAGAATTGTATCCTAGTCCATGACTTTGCAACCAACCGTTTCTCATACCAACGGCCATAAAAGGGGCAAAGAGAGCACCAACATTGATAAACATGTAGAACAAAGAAAAACCGTTGTCACGATTTTTACCATACTTTTCATTGTCATACATCTGACCTACGAGAGCCTGAAGGTTACCTTTAAACAAACCATTACCAAAAGCAATAGTGAATAAACCGAAACAAGACAGAATCAAGAATAAGGTCTGATTTGGAACCGGTGTAGGTGTAGGAATGGATAGAATAATATATCCTAACGCCATTACAAGAATACCCATTAAAATGGTTCCCTTATACTTTCTGGTTCTGTCGGCAATTAAACCTCCAACAAAGGCTAGAATGTAAATTGAAAAATAGAAGATGGAATAAATCAATCCTGCATTTGTGCCACTCAAGCCAAATTTAGCCTGTAGAAACAATACAAGAATTGCCATCATGGTGTAGAATCCAAATCGCTCGCCCATATTAGCAAGGGCAGCTGCGATGAGTCCTTTTGGGTGTCCTTTAAACATAATTTCTGAATTTAAAGCATTTAGTCTGCAAATTTAATAGAAAATAAATAGCTTTTACAGAAAAATGAGCGTTTCGCATCGACATAATTCGATAACTTGGCAGAAAGCATTTATCTCCCGATTTATGCCCATATTTTAACGACAAAAAATAATAAAAAATGTCAATAGATTGGAGTAGGGCGATGATTATAGAGCATTAAAAATACTATTCGCCACAGATTCATAGATTAAATTATTCACCAATCAGTGATGCATTATTATTGCTTGCAATTATAATGTATATCCGTATTCATTGAAGTAAAAACCAAGGAAATTGCATCGGTGCATCAGTGGCTATTAATAATCAATTTGTGTTGTAAGCTCAAAATTTATTGCCTATCCACGATTTTTTTGCCACAGATTCACGGATGGCTTTTGACTAGCATCATACTTCATTTAGACGGATATTCAAAATGACGACAAGTCATCATTTT
>JAFGWG010000146.1 GCA_016937255.1 Bacteroidales bacterium | reverse complement strand
CGTGCAGTCGTCGTCGTCTGTTGCGTCCTCTTCTTCCGTGCAGTCGTCGTCGTCTGTCGCGTCCTCTTCTTCCGTGCAGTCGTCGTCTTCTGTCGCGTCCTCATCATCCGTGGAATCGTCGTCGTCTGTCGCGTCCTCTTCTTCCGTGCAGTCGTCGTCTTCACAGTGGCACGTGGTGAATGGGGTGCTGAGTCATTTATCCGAAGTCGGTGTGACTGTAAATCAGGGTTCTTCTTGGTCTGATGAGCGAATCCTAACGAAAATTTTAGGCCCCGTTCAGGCGGGTGTTGATTACGTCTTCACTTTCAATTTGTCAAAATCTAATGGCGGAATAGACATGATAGTGCCTGTACAATTGGGTCAGTATTGTGATCAACTTATCACGCTTTCTGCAGGCAACACCACATCCGTTTCTTGCGAATTCCAAGCCAGCTCTTCACAAAACTTATTACTAAGCCTTACGATCCCCTCTCAACGCTGGGAAACTGTCGTTGTATCAAACATGGCTTTAGGGGTTTTGGCACAGAGTTCTTCTTCAGCAGAATCTTCCTCATCCGTGGAATCCTCCTCATCTGCCGAGTCGTCCTCATCTGTGGAGTCGTCCTCGTCCGTCGAGTCCTCCTCATCCGTAGAATCGTCCTCGTCCATCGAGTCCTCCTCATCCGTAGAATCGTCCTCGTCCGTCGAGTCCTCCTCATCCGTAGAATCGTCCTCGTCCGTCGAGTCCTCCTCATCCGTAGAATCGTCCTCGTCCGTCGAGTCCTCCTCTTCAGAAGGATCTTCAAGTTCTAACATACCACCACCATTAGATTTGGTGGGTTTAGATGGTAATAACACTAAACAAGTCATGTCGATTCGCTTACAAAGCGGGAAATTGGTAACATGGTTAATCCCCAGTGAATCAGTTATACATCTGTATAACATTCATGGACAACGCATAGCAAGCCCATCATCTAGTGACTTATTGGATCTTTCGGCATATTCTAAAGGAACGTACCGATTAGTTGCTCGTAAGGGAAATCAATTGGCAAGTATGTCCATCACCAATTAATAAAAACGCGAAAAGCGCACCATAACACCAGATGGAGTTACGGTGGCGCTTTTTTCCAGAAACGGATTTGTTAGGTGCCCATTTTTTCCGCTATCATTTCTTCAATAGCTTTCAATGTTCGCCCTTCATTATCAATCCAACTTTGTGGACCACTTCTACTCGTTCCAGCTACCAACATAGCCGCATTCGAAGACGATGACAAAACAACATCTTTTTGAAGCTTGTAATTGTCACCATTCAAAACTAACGTTCCATCACTCAACCACTTTTCTTTTAAATCTTTTATTCCGCCTTTAAAACTAGGTTGAATGGCAGAAGACACGTCGGATCCTTTTAACAGGGTAAATCCCTCATCTGTTATTTGACCTATTGCGGTTAAATCACGAATTTTGAAATACAAATCAATTCCTGATGTCGTCATTTTTTCAGATTCACTTAATTGTGTCTTCGAAATTTTTTCCACTTTAATATTTTCTAATAATTTGTGACCTAATGTCCCCATCACTATTTTTAGGTACTCTATAAACTCTTCCATTGAGTCTCTATCTGCTCTCGGCAAATTTGACTCCGTTGGATTATTTCCATTTTCTATTATATATCGACCAACACTTTTTGTAATCGCAACTAATCTTGATTCTAGATACTTAATATGGGACTTCGTTAAATTTTCATCTTTACTTGTGAAAACAACAACTTCATTCCAAAAGTCTTTATTCTGATAATGATCTCCGATTCGTTGCAAAACATTTTCTGATTCACCTATATACACACGATATTCATTATCATTAAGAGCTCGCTCCAGCAAAAAGTATACACCAGGCCTTTTTACTTCATCCCATTGAGAAAGATCTGAAAATCGACTTCGCGGACATAGCAATGCTTGGCCAGACCAATTTGTTATTTCTACATGTCGAATTCCCGATGGTGTACCATCAGCAAGATAAATCCTAATTGATCGCCCAAAGTTCATGTCATATTTCCTTAATTGACCTGACGTTCAGATCTGTAGAGAAGGCTTAGAGTCTTACAAATTAAACAGATTCACGTAAATTTTTGAGACAATGTAAGAAAGATCTTGAATCTGTGCAATAAAATTCAAGCGACTTACGGATGAGGGTCCAAAGGTTCTCGAAGCGCCTTTTGCCGTAGGCTAAAGCCTTCATGGCTTATACATATATTGCCTTGCAATAAAATTAGAATCACCAACTACGCAACTATTGTATTTCACAGGAGTCACTATGCTAATTGCTGAACACGCTAAACGGAATTAGCGAATCTGGATAAATAGTCTGTAAATATTTAATACTGTTATATGTTGATCGCATGGTGGCCATTAAATCATATGGCTCACGGTCTACCTTAACTACATAATACTGCATATGAAAACCGCTACTAAGGCTAGAGCGATACAGAGCTACAAACCCTATTTGCCAAATTCGTTTCACGCTTGACAATGAGTCCTCATGATTTTCTTGAAAGATGGTATCGCCCATATCATTGACAATGGCTTTTTGTGGAAAGCCATTTAGTGTAGAGGCAAATTTACCGTCAAACATGTAACCGTAGTACTCATAAGCCTCTTGATCATACCCAATCAATGATTTGGCTTCAGTAATATAAGCTTTATCCAAAAAATATACGCTATCCAGTTCAACAATAGTACCAGTTGTGGGCACAGCTTCTTTCCACGCTTTGGCAAAATCGAATTCGGCAACTATAGCCGAATCACCTTCAATTTCAACCACATTACCAGAGCATGAAATAAGAAATAAGGTTATCACTCCCCATAGGAGTACTTTTTGCAATTGAAATTTCATTCTGACTCTCCCACCATTGGAATAATATTTTTCTTTCTTGAGGTACATCTACAGTTACATAGGCCTCCTGACAAGAGGCGCAATCAATTTTGTCTTGGAAGTACCATCCAGTAACAGCCTTTCCCTCAACTAACAAATCCATTGTCTTTCCATCGGTGGGAGAAATAGAATAATTGAAAGTCGTATACGGCCAATTTGCCGTCGAGATCATTTTGAAAATATATCGTCCAGCAGGCAACACCATCTCTTGGCCTTTTGATACTTGGATTGCATTTTGAATATTGACTCCGGTATCCACATTAGAAACCTGTGCCTTCTTCTCTTCTGAGGCTAATGAGAAACTCATTTTATCCAGCAGCAAATTTCCTGTCAGATTGATAAAGGAATATCGCACGCGGCAGTACGGAGCAAAGGTGTTCAAATTTTCACGAATGTGGCTAGGAATTTCAAGACTCACTCGACTCCAAACTCCCTGAGGCAAGGTATTCAGAGGCTGCCTGCCAATCCAGTCATTGTGGATATAGTGTTCAGGACAATGGAGACTGACCTGGAATTCTCCAGCACTGTTGGGAAGCACATCAACATTCACATAGTTGGCGATGGAAATTCCGCTCTCATCAGCAGCAAAACGATCGCTCCAGAGCGTGGCCCAACCGACACTGCCCCCATCTGGATTGACATTAAGGGAACGCGCCCCCTGAGTCACAATTAAGCTGGACTCAAATTCCAAATTCTCTGGCGAAGACCAGTTGGCCACATTCTCAAAGCCTAAAATATCAGCCGTCGGCGTCCTGTCATCAAAGGATTCTGGGGCACTATCCTGAAAACGCAAGTTGTCAAGAATGATTCCTTGGAATGGAGAATTCACTTCCAAAGCTAGCTGAACGGACTGACCACTACTTTTCAAATCGTTTAATGTCTTGACCAGATAACTATTCAAGGTAAAATATACCGTTGTAAAGTTATCCTGAGCCAGCTTATCCAGCGTAGCCGTGCCTACATAGGCATTGTTCATGGTCCCTTCAAAAGAAGAGATAAACAAATTGATTTGTCCATTACCATAATCCTGCACGGGAATCTTGGGCAGCCATACATCCAAGGCAATACGCTCACCCACTTTATATATTGGAACTCCAGCGGTAGTCTCCATGCGCAGACTTCCACTTAGATTGTCCAGCCTGAATGCTCCAGTTCCTTCGCTATAGGGCCAATCAACACGGGAAATTACTCCATATTGGGAAACCACCGCCCACTGGGTCAGATTCTCTAGCGATCCGGCACCAATCCCATCAGGACCCTCATCAATTTGATCAAGGTTGCTACTAAAAGGATTTTCTCCCAAGGGAGGATTGATCCTCTCCGCTCCAGGTGTTAGCGCTTTATTCAAGTAATTTACACCAAGGTTAGTAAGTGTGGATTCATCGAAATAGGTAAATGAAGGCGTATAGTAAGTATTTTGCGCTATACTGGGTGAATTCTGGAAAAGCCTCGAATTTGGTGTCAAGCCTAATTGCGCCAGGGCTGCATCACCTCCAATTGGCTTGAACCAGAACCAACGTTCAACATCTTCTCGGCTAGAAAAGAAAGCTGTCATTTGATTCATTCTATGTTTTGAGAGCTCACTGATTTCTTGATCTGTCGAACCTTCAGGATCCGAAATAATACCAAACTCCGTCACCCAAATCTTTGCAGGCTTTCCCGTATAGCTCTGAAAAACTTTCTGAACTTGTTCAAAAACATTGGTTAGCTCATTCTCAAGCTGGCTCGAGCCAATAAAGGGAGCTTTTTCCTCATATCGGTACGCATGCAGACTCAGGACGTCCAATTGAGGAATAATCTCAGGAGCGGTATTTTAAATTTCGCGAAGGACCGCATCAAGATAATCCGCAGTGGATACATTAAGAACAGCATCAGCTAACTGATTGCCGACAGCCTTTGAAAAACGATCTGCAGTATAACGACCATACTCGGCAAGGCCATTGCCCAATGCTTCTAAGCCGGCTGTGGTTAATACGCCGGCATAATAATTGCCTGTATAATAAAACGCCGCCACTCCAACTCCAACAGACACACCATGCCCTACTACGACAATATTTGCTGTTTTCTCAGAATATTGAGTTCTCCCTTTTCTCTTAGCTTCTTCCACAAAACGGGATCTACTGTCTTGCAATAATTCCGGCATTATCAATGAACCTAATGCAATACGCGAATTCTCTGGTAACTTATTCTGATAAATCCGCTTGTGGTAGGCTACATAGAGTTCCGCATAATCCTTGGGATTCAAACGTACGTGCATATTAGGCTCGTTTCCAATTTCCCAAAGGGTTCCTTCAATTTGATTATTCTTCTCCATCTGAATTAATGCATCAATCTGTGGGCCTTCAAAATCAATCATTTTTTTGACATCTGGATCATGCCAGTCTTCAAATGGATCTAGATCATAACCAATATTGTCAAGACCAAAAGCATAGGCCAGATAATCACCTGTACTGCTATAATGAGAAGAAACTTGCTCTTCAAATTCTTTGTCTGTTAGTCCAAAAACTTTCCCTTCCCAATTATTTTGCAAAAGCTTCCCAACCTCACGAACTACTTTGTGATTAATAGGAGGAAGACCTGATATTAGTGGATTCATTGAAGAAGGATACGTAAATATCCCCTCATAATTACCCTCCAAAGTATAATACTCCAATCCCGTTCTCAAAGCTGTCTCCTTGGATCCATCTCCCACCAAATTAAAACGCTTGTCTATACGGCTCCCGGCCATATTCACGGGTGGAGGCTCAATGAAATTCAAGCAGCTGTTGTCGCCATCAATATCTAATGGAACCGCAGGATCTTCGTTGTAGCTCTTATTGATAATCTGAGAAAGCGTGGATCCAACATTATTCAATCCCACCTCATTGATCACATCGCAGGTAAAATAGTAATCTATGGAAGATTCCATTCCCGCGTATTCCCCTTGCAACGAGAGCCCCAGATCAGCTGGAGTAATGCCACAGGTAGTCTCTGAGGATTTCCCCTCACAGGCAGTACATTTTGTATTGACCTCAATATAGTTGTCAGTATAAGTGCTCATGTGACCAACGATCATTGGATTCACAAGCTCTAATAATACTGACTTTTTTACCTTGTTATAAAAATCTGACGTGGCATCCCATATAATATGCTCACTACTATGATAACCATTATAGGTTAACTCAGCATACTCTTCACCATCAAAATCCCCCCAATTAATAACAAGATTGTTTCGTATAGTGGAAGTACAGTTTTTAACATCATAGTCAATATCATCACAATCTTCACTTGGGAACCAATAGATATCACTACCCGCTAATGACCACCCCCCGGCTTCATTATCCATATACAACTGTACTTCAATACCTGTTCTAAAACGATAAGTTAACCAATAGGCTTTATAAAAGCCATCCAAGCTCAATTTTTGCTGCCACCCACCTTCGCGGGTCGTCTCTGCTTTAGGTACAAATTCATATTTAATTTTTGTTGGAATAAATGAGGGGATGTTCTGAGCCCAGAGTCCATTGCTAAACACCCCTAGGAGATTCAAAAGAAAAATCAGATTTCGATAAAACATAGCCCATCCCAAATTGAAACACTCTACTTTTTTTGGAGAATCTACAAAATTTCCGGCTACATGTCAGAAATTTAATTTATTGGTTTAGTGCACCTAACGTTGAGGTCTGCTGCAGCGCATTAGGGTTACTGGGAGAGAGCCCAGGCGATACAGTTTTCCATTTCTCTATGAGAAGATAATTACGTTCGGGATAAATGGGAAGACGTGCAATGAGGCCAGAATGAGGTACGAATGCGCTTTTTCTGAGGTTTTGCAAAGCAAACCCGAAGAAAACTCGCAGCCGTTCGAAAGGTATTCTTGCGAAGCAAGAATCCTAGGCCGAATTGCCGCATGGAGCGAACGACCTATGAGACGACTGCGCTGTCGGCTTCACCGTTTGTTAGGTGCCAATTATTTTGAATTCAACATTATACTTTCCCTTTAACGCAGTAAATCTGTTATCAAGTATTTCATCAGGAAATGAGTATAAAATATATTTTTTATTTGGAATTTTTGTTATTAATTCAATAATTGGATCACAAACTAATGCATGAACATTGCTATATCTAGAATCATTAATAACGTATTCAACTAATAAACTTGGATATGTAATTGCCCATCCTATGGCTCTATATCGCAATTCCATGTCAATTGAACTATTTTCACTTTCTCTAAAAAATGATACAATAGCATTATTGTTCTTATCAATTTCTGTTAATGCTTTCTTATCATCAATATTATTTTCGCTTTCAAATTCATTTAACCATTTCAAATACACATTTTTATCAGAATTTGCATTTTGGAGAATTTTTCCATCGCTGCACAATTCTTTTATTTGATCACTAAGTATATCTTTTGAGACATTTTGCAATCCAAATGCAAATGAACCAGTTGTTTTTTTGAATAGATTTTCAAATCCTTCGCGGTTATTCAGTAGTTGAGGCTGCTGGCAAAGTTTTAAGCATCCTTTTAAGGCATACTCATTGCTTTCAGTCACTTCAATTTCTTCAACTAATGTATAGCCCCATAAATAAAATGCTTTCTTGCTACTACCATCTTTCTCCATTCCAAGAATTAAGTAAACCTTTTCGCCCTTACATCTAAGAGCGTCTCTTTTTTTACTTATTATGAACGTCGTATCAATATTCTCAAAGAAAATACCCTCAAATGGATATCCGTCCATTTTCTCAAAATTGTGATACTGCAAATAGCAAGCTGAATCAAATTTTTCTCTTTTAGGCCACAGTTTGTCAATTGATGGCAGTTGATACTGTATATTATATTCAGGCTTTTCGCTATTAATTAATGAATATTCCTTTTCATCTAACTCGTCCTCACGACATTCACATATAATTTCGAATTTAAATCCATCAAAGATGCCCTCTGAAGATATTTGTTTTTTAGTCCGTACTTAATAAAAGCATGCCTTAATGGAGTAACCGCTTCCGCTTTCATTTTATCTAATGACTGAGTGTGTTGTTTCCATCGAGCGCAAATATTTCTTGATTGTCCAATATACTTTTTGCCATTATTTAAGTTTGTAATTCTATAAATTCCACACACCATTATTTTATCTCCATAAATTCAGCGAGTCTTTTAAATGATGATTAAATCTGCGAATTTTTTTCTTGTTTTGTGCACCTAACATTTAGATAACCTGTGGCGCATTAGATTTCGTGGGGCGAGAGCCATGGCGTAACGGGTTTTCATTTCTCTTTGAGAAGATAATTACATTCGGGAGAAATGGGAAGACGTGCAATGAGGCCCGAATGAGTTACGGATGCGGGCCCGCAGGGTCGCGGAGCGACTTTCAAGGAATTTCGTCGAAACGACTTTCTGAAATGCGAAATTCCTTGAAACCCCGCAGCCGTTACGAATGACATTCGCGCCTTGCGCGAATCCGAGGCCGAATTGCCGCCTGGAGCGAACGGCCTACGAGACGACCGCGCCATCGGGTTCAACGCCTGTTAGATCGCTTTTCGTTCTTTATATTTCTCAAATTTTAATACTTTTGAATATCTGTCAAAATCTTTATCTCTTGTATACCTTGGATTCTAGTTCTAAGTGCGATAGTTTTGATTTAAAAATGTGATCTGCCAAAATGACTAATTTCTTAATAACCACAAAAAGGAACAGTCATGGAATATCAGCAGATCACACAGGAAGAAAGGTACATAATTGCAGCACTTAGAAAGGAAGGGGTAAAACCAAAGGATATTGCAGCCCATATCGGGAAGCATAAGAGCAGTATATATAGAGAGATTAATCGGAATACTAGCCCAGATGGAAGTTACCGACCCTCACACGCAGCAGCCAAAGCAAGAGTACACCGCTCTAAATCACGTAAGAAAAGCCAATTTACAGCGACACAATGGGCACTTGTCGATGAAAAGTTAAGGCTCGACTGGTCACCTGAACAAGTAGCCCTAGTCTTTGGCTTATACGGCATTTTAAAAATAAGTACAGAGACAATCTATCTCCATATTTGGCACGATATGAGAGCTGGAGGCGATCTTTACACGCACCTTCGTCAGTGTCTAAAACAAAGGCGCAAACGCTATAAATCCGCTGATAGCAGAGGAATTCTAGGCGGTAAGCGTGAATTAGCGGAACGCCCGATTGGAGCCATCAACAGAAGTGAAAAAGGTCATTTTGTAATTGATCTTGTTCATGGTCATGGTGATAAGGATTGCATTCTAACACTCGTTGATAGAATGACGAGATTTGTAATTATTCTGAAACTAAAGAATAAAACCAAAGATGAGGTTGCTAAATATCTCATTCCGATAATTAAGAAAT
>JAFGWG010000145.1 GCA_016937255.1 Bacteroidales bacterium | reverse complement strand
TCCTCTCGGGTTCTATGCACTTATCGACGGTTTTCTGTGTTTTTGGGTGGATTTTTTAGCGCTGAAATATGAAGCTTCGCGATAAAAATTTGATTCATATTTTCGTATTTTTGTGTTGGAACGATGAATAAAACGCTAAGGAGTTGGCGTTCATTGTAAAAAAAGACTACTGCGATAAATAAACATTATTTGTAAATGATTTTTTATCTTTGTTAAATAAATATTGGATAATTCATGACAAAGGAAACAGCAATAAAGTTATTTAATAAAAATCAAATCCGTACTCTTTGGGATGATGAACAGGAAAAGTGGTATTTTTCGATAATTGATGTTATCCAAGTGCTTACAGACAGCAATAATTCAAGAAGGTACTGGAGTGATTTAAAAATAAAACTAAAAGCCGAAGGAAGTCAACTGTACGAGAAAATCGTACAGTTGAAAATGGAAGCACCCCACTCGGCGTAGATTGCATCTACGACGAAACTATCAATGCTGTATTACCAGTGCGACAGTTCCATGACGCCATTTACTCTGGGTTCTGTGTGACTACGGTGGAATGTCGCACGTAGAAACCTTTACAATACATGTCCTGGAGCCAGCCAAAAGGTTTAAGCGTCGTCCGCCAAAGAAATAAAGATAAGTAGCGGATGACTTGGTGAAGGATTAGGTCATTTCTCAAAAAGTCGAATATCTCGTGCAGGTTCTATTACTTTTTCCCAATGCCAAGTGGTGCTGTGATATGCTTTTTCGAAAACACTGTACTTTTGGCCACATCTATTACATTGAACAAGATCTTTGTATGATATTTTGCCGATAATGTTTATGAATCCTTTTTTCGCTTCCATTTTGTGATCGTAACCCAGATATTTTGGGTAAAGATATAGTGCGCATGGACAGGCTTCTCCACGATTATAGAAATTCAGAATGTATTTGGCTCTGCGATAATACATAGAATCAGGCGCTGTTTTGTCTTCAAATTTTAATCCTCTTGATTTTTTTCTAATTTCGGGTAAATCTTGCAAAAGTGGCTGTATTTCCTCCATATTATTACAATCTGAGACAATGAAGTAAGACGCCCAATATATTCTTTCCAAATTTCTGGAAGTCAAATCTTCAAGTAATTCTTTCGAATCCATTGATTGTTATTTGAATTCAAAAATAATCATTCTGACAGAATATCATTAAATCTGTGAATCCAAAAAATCCGCGTCTATTGTTCAATACCGCCTTCCATTCATTGTATAATTTAAGTTCAATTCTTTCCTTAAAGTATTTTGAATGAGCTGCGGCATTTACCAATTATACATTCTAATACAGCTACGCTTTTTTAGAATGTTAATTGGGTTCAACCCTCCAAACCGTATCAATAATGGTTCCGTCAACCCATTTGATTACTGCAATGGGCTCGTTTTCGTCTACTTTGGCTTTTTTGGGCTTTCCACAAATAGCTTCGGCTTCGGCTTGTAACTCTTCGATGGTTTTAATCGGTAAATTGCTGCCTTTTACTTTTTCGAGCAAGTCGGTTCGCTTCGGATTAATGGCAATCCCACGCTCGGTTACAATTACATCAATCAATTCTCCGGGACCGGTAATTGTGGTAACTTCATCCAGGATAACAGGAATGCGATCGCGGAATAATGGAATAGGAAGTATGGTGCATTTGCCAAATAAGGTGTTTTGCCATCCACCAATACCATGAAGCAGCAACCCATCGCTATGGGTAACCACATTTGCGTTGAAATTTATATCAACTTCAGTGGCGCCAAGAATTACGATATCGACAAAGCTTCCAAAAAAGCCTTTTCCATGGTAATTGTATGATGTGAACGGGCTGGTATTAACGTGATTCCAGTTTTCACGCATAGATCGTACGCCTTCAAGATCAAAAGTTTGTCCATCAAGAATAAACTTGGTCAATCCTTGCTCGAGCATTTCTACCAGATATTTGTTGGAGCCGCCACGGGCAAAAGCTGCTTTCCAGCCTTTTTCTTTTAGAATTTCAGCAAAATATACTCCGATACTCAACGATGTTCCACCGGCACCTGCCTGAAATGAGAATCCATCGTAAATTAACCCTGCTTCTTCGCAAAATTGTGCGGTAAGCTCGGCAATAAATAAGCGATCGGGACTGCGGGTAATTTCTGTGGTTCCTGAAACTATCTTTTCAGGAATTCCAACTTGGTCAACGACTACAACATAATCTACATTATTTCCCTGAATCTGCCATGGAATACATGGAAAAGGAACGAGGTTGTCTGTAGCAACAATCACTTTATCAGCATATTGAGAGTCTGCTAAGGCAAATCCAAGTAATCCGCATGCAGCGGGACCACGATCTCCGGTTGCATTTCCAAATGCATCGGCAGTAGGTGCTGCGATTACAGCAATATCGATATGAACTTCTCCGTCTTGAACTGACTGGTAGCGTCCGCCATGTGAGCGAAGAACACCAAGTCCGGCCATTTTTCCATAACTTGCAAAACGACCCAGAGCGCCATTCATTGAGCCTTCAATATGATGAATAGTTCCGTCTTCCAAATATTTAATCAATGGCTCTTGGCAAGGGAAACTTGCACTTGGAAACCAAACCAAATCTTTTACGCCCAGCTCTTTGGCAATATCAAAAATTTGAACGGCCAGCACATCGCCATTGCGAAAATGATGGTGGGTAGAAATGGTCATTCCATCTTTCAAACCTGCTTTTACGAGTGCAGCTTTTAAGTCGGGCAGGGTTTTATTTCCGTCTGCGGGAAAGTCGGCGGCACTAACAATAGGAGCAGCAGCTTTATGCCCGGTGGGTCTGTGTTTTCCAACACCCATGAAAGGCACCATTTCTTTACCGTTTACAATAGTGGGTACTTTTCTTCCCAGGGCATTTACTACGAACTTATCAAATTTCTTCATTCTGCTTCCTCCTTCCAATTGGATGATAATTTTCCGGTGCTGATTGCAATATCAATTGTTGTTAAAGCGCGTTTCACAACAGGCGGATCAATCATTTTGCTGCCCAGAGAAACTACACCAAGCCCTTTTGCAGTAGCATCGTCAAATGCGCGTACTATTTTCTTTGATTTCTCAATTTCGGCTTCTTCAGGACCATAATATTCGTGAATTAGACGAATTTGACGAGGATGTATGCATCCCATTCCGGTAAATCCTATTGATTTTGACTCTTTAATCGCATTGATGAGGCCTTCGCTATCGTCAACATCGCTATACACTGAATCGATGGCTTGAATTCCGGCTGCTTTACAAGCCATGGTCAGCATATTGCGGGCAAAAAATGATTCTTTCCCTTCGCGTGTACGCTGAATGCCCATGTCTGCAGTATAATCTTCCAGTCCAATGGCTAATGCAACCACATTATCGGCTGCTGATGCTATTTCGTATGCTTTCATTACGCCCAATGCAGACTCGATGATCGGCATAAGCCAGATTTTGCGGTCTTTATTTTCGCTAATTTCTGCAATTTTATCATTTACGGCTTTAATTTGATCGGCGCTTTCACATTTGGGTACCAAAATTAAGTTTACACCGTGATTTACAATAAATGGCAGATCATCCAGCCCTCGTGGAATTTGATTGATGCGAACCATGCGCTCGGCATCGCCATAATCGATAATGCGTAAAGCGTTTCTCACGATGAATGATGCTTCGTATTTTTTATCGTAGGCAACAGCATCTTCTAAGTCGAGAATAAGTCCGTCGGGATTATGAATGCTGGCATTGATAAAAAGATGGGGCGTATTTCCCGGCAGGTAAAGCCGTGAAAAACGAAATCGATCTTTTGGACTTTCTTTCAGATTTTTCTCAAGTGCAGGAAGTAGAAATTCTTGCTCCGAACCTGAAGCTTTTCGAATTACTGCTTCCATCCGTGCAGCCAAAACAAAATTCAAAGCTCCGGAGTCTTCAATCTGCATTTCGCAATGTTCAATATTGTAAAAGTCGAGAACTTCGTTTGCCAGTCGAAGAATTTCCTCGCCAAACATAACTTTTACTTTGCTTTTTAGGTCAATTTTTCTACCGCCTTCCTTGGTGGTAAGAAACCCAATGCGGCAATCGGAGCGTACTTTAGGCCCGGAATTTCCGCAAAACAGCATTTCCTTGCTATCCATATTTATCAATTATTTTATTGCGGTTCAAATATACATGTAATAGTGGAAAGTGGAAAGCAGAAAGGGGAAAGAATTTTAGGAATTTTCCACATTCCACCTTCCAAAAAAAATAATCTTTGTATATTGCACCTTCTAATTAAACCTTTCAAATATGAAATCTATCGTTGGAATTATTGCATTAATATGTCTTGTTCTGCCCATGGAAAATGTTTTCGGGCAAACCATAGAAGATGTAATGGAAAGCTCATGGGACGGAACATCGAGATCACGTTCCGAATTGACAGAAAGCGGATATTTCTACTGTTCCCAATATATGTATAATGTAGAGTATGATGCTTCAGACGATACGTTTACGGCGATTATGAAAACGGTTTTTACTTTGGATGGAGCTGAATATATATCAAAATCCTCCGTTAGTGGATCTGTTGATCCTGATGATTTTTCTGTTGTGATCAAACCAGAGTATGATTTGTATAATGATGCTTTACCAAATGGATTGTATTGGATTTCGGAAACAATTTATCTGCAATTATATAACGATGGAGATCATGATGGGTATTTCCTTTTAAGCGGACAATCTTCGGGAATGAATTACTCGGATGAATTATTTGAATTGGGGAATTATCCATACTAATACACCAGCCCAAAAATTATAAATACGATACAGAAAATAATCACAACTAGTGATCCGCAGCCAAGATTGGTTTTAGTGATCACATGAATTAGTATTACTAATGTTATTATTGCGAGAGCTAATAATGTAACCCAAATGAGGCTTTCTTTTGACTCGTCCGGAGCACTAATTTTAGCCTTTAATAATTTGAAATCGGGGAAAAGTAAATTCCGAATAGTCTTTTCGGCTTGCTTCTTAAAGTCTTTTTTTGGAGTTTTTGACTCAGGTTTTTCTTTATCATTATTGTTTGAATCAACATAATCAAGAAACACGGGCTCTGATTTTTCATTTTCTTTGATATCTCGCGGAGCAGGGAAGTCCTTTTGATGCTCTACTGAAACAGAAGTTGCCGGAACCTTGTTCAGATAGGCAAATTCCCTCTGATTCAGTAAGTTGCAGGAGCTAAAAAAGAAGATCAATAAAAGTAATGCAATAGATGAAGTGCTTGTTTTTTGCCTAATCATAATGCAGGAATTTTTTCAAAAATAAACTTTTTCTTTGATTCAGAGTTACTTAACGATTTTTTGATTTCCGTTTATTTTCAAATGCTTATTTTTGCTGATTCAAATTGATAAAAATTAAACGGATGAGTTTTCGAATAGTTGTACTGGCGAAACAGGTTCCCGACACCAGAAATGTAGGGAAAGATGCCATGAAAGCAGATGGTACCGTAAACAGAGGTGCCCTGCCGGCCATTTATAACCCGGAAGATCTTCATGCACTGGAATTTGCCCTGCGTGTGAAAGATCGTATCGACGATGCCGAGATTATTATATTAACCATGGGCCCTCCCCGTGCTGCTGAAATTATTAGAGAATCAATGTTTCGTGGTGCTGACCGCGGCTATTTGATCACTGATCGTCGTTTTGCCGGTTCCGATACATTAGCTACTTCTTATGCTATTTCTATGGCTGTAAAATATCTAGGCGATGTAGATTTGGTAGTAGCAGGACGTCAGGCAATTGATGGTGATACAGCGCAGGTTGGACCTCAGGTAGCTGAAAAACTGAATTTCCCTCAAATTACCTATGCTGAGGAAATGGAAGCTGTAGATGCAAATAGTATAACAGTGAAAAGACGTTTAGAGCGTGGAATTGAAATCGTGAAAAGTTCCTTCCCTTGTGTAGTAACTGTTCATGCTTCTGCTCCTCCATGTCGTTTCAGAGATGCCAAGCGCTTGATGAAATATAAAAAAGCACGTACCATTACCGAGTTGCAGGAAGAAAGCAACGAATACAGCGATGTTTACGAGAAACGCCCATATCTACGTATTGAAGAACTGAGTGTCGACGATATTCAAGCTGATACGCAGTATCTTGGACTCAGCGGCTCACCAACCAAGGTGAAGAAAATCGAGAATGTGGTTTTTAAAGCCAAGGAATCGTTGAGAATGGAAGCTAAGGATCAGGATATCAATGATTTGATGAAAGGCCTGATTGATACTCATATTATTGGTTAACGAAAAACAGAACCTGTGAATAACGTATTTGTATATTGCGAAATAACCGAGGAAAAGAACATTGCAGATGTGAGCCTCGAACTCTGCTCTAAAGGCAGAAAATTGGCAAATGATTTGAATGTTAAACTCGAAGCTGTTGTAATCGGTGATGTAGGTCCCGAAATAGCAAAGGAAGTATCTCCCTTTGGTGTTGATGTTCTTCATTTGGCAAACGACAGTCGTCTTTTTCCATATCGCACCCTGCCACATGCAGCAATTGTAAGTCATATTTTCAAAAATGCAGAACCCGAAATTGCTCTTTTTGGAGCAAGTTCCGTGGGTCGCGATTTAGCACCACGTATTGCATCAGAATTGAAATGTGGTTTAACTGCAGATTGCACATCATTGGAAATTGGCGATCATGTGGAAAACAAAACCCAAACTGAATATAAAAATCTTTTATATCAGATTCGCCCTGCTTTTGGTGGAAATATTATTGCGACCATTATAAACCCGGATACTCGTCCGCAGATGGCTACTGTTCGCGAAGGTGTGATGAAAAAAGAGGAAATTTCGTCTTCATATCAAACCGAAGTGAAGCATATTGATGTGGCTGCAATTCTAACCGACGAATTGTTTGCAGTTGAAATCATTAATCGCCATATTGAAGCGAAAAAAGTAAATATTACTGCATCAGGAATTATTGTAGCTGGCGGTTATGGCGTGGGTAGTAAAGATAATTTCAAATTGCTTTACGAACTGGCTGGAGCTCTGGGTGGTGAAGTTGGTGCTTCACGTGCCGCTGTCGATGCTGGATATGTTGAACATGAACGCCAAGTGGGGCAAACAGGCGTAACTGTACGTCCAAAGCTTTACATCGCTTGTGGAATTTCAGGGGCAGTTCAGCACAGAGCAGGTATGCAGGAATCTGCAACCATTATTTCCATCAACACCGATCCCGATGCACCAATCAATAATATTGCTGATTATGTGATCAACGGAGAGGTACAGGATGTGATTCCTAAAATGATTAAGTATTACAGATTAAACTCTAAATAATTCTGACCATGGCTAATTTTTATAACGATAATAAAGCACTGCGTTTTCATTTGCAACATCCTATGATGAAGAAAATCGTCAGTATTCGCGAGAATGATTTTGCCGATAACGATCAGCATGATTATGCTCCACAGGATTTTGAAGACGCCATGGACAACTACGATAAGGTGATGGAAATTGTTGGTGATATTTGTGGTGAAGTTATTGCTCCCAATGCCGAAAGCGTAGATCAGGACGGTCCTACAGTTGTGAATAACCGTGTAGTTTATGCGCGCGGAACCACAGAGAATTATAAAGCGCTGATGGATGCCAACCTTATGGGGATGTCGCTGCCACGTAAATACAATGGTTTGAATTTTCCAATTCTTCCGTTTGTAATGAGTAATGAAATCATTTCTCGTGCCGATGCTTCATTTTCCAATATCTGGGGATTGCAAGACTGTGCTGAAACCATTAATGAGTTTGCTTCCGATGAGGTGAAAGACAAGTTTTTGCATCGTTTCAATGAAGGTGATTCTGCTGCGATGGATCTGACTGAGCCCGATGCCGGTTCTGATCTTCAGGCTGTGCAGTTGAAAGCCACTTTGAACGAAAGCGATGGCAAATGGTACCTCAATGGTGTGAAACGTTTTATCACCAACGGCGATGCTGAAATCTCTTTAGTACTTGCCCGTTCGGAAGAAGGAACGAGCGATGGTCGCGGACTTTCACTTTTTGTATATGATAAAGCCGACGATGCTGTAATTGTGCGTCGTATTGAGAATAAACTGGGAATTAAAGGTTCACCTACTTGCGAGCTGGTTTTCAAAAACGCTCCCGCTGTTTTGGTTGGAGATCGCAAACTTGGACTTATTAAATATGTGATGTCGCTGATGAATGCCGCTCGTATTGGCGTTTCTGCTCAAGCAGTTGGAATTTGCGAAGCTGCATACCGCGAAGCTTATTCGTATGCTATTGAACGTGAGCAGTTTGGCAAAGCCATTATCGAGTTTCCACCCGTGTATGAAATGATCGCCATGATGCGCGCCAAAACCGATGCTGTACGTACGCTATTGTATGAAACCAGCCGCTATGTAGATATCTATAAAGGCTTGAATCATCTTTCACATATTCGTGCTTTGGAAGCAGAAGAAAAGCAAGACTTGAAAAAATACCAGCGTATGTCTGATATTTTTACGCCAATTACTAAGCTCTTTGCTACCGAATATTCCAATGAAGTGGCTTATGACTCATTGCAGGTGCATGGTGGTTCTGGCTATATGAAAGATTATCCCGTAGAGCGTCTTTATCGTGATGCACGTATCACGAATATTTATGAAGGTACTTCACAACTACAAGTGGTTGCTGCTATTAAAGGCGTTACCGGAGGTGGATATCTTGCATGGATGGAAGAGCGTGCTGCCAAAAAAGTTGATCCTGATATGCAATATCTCATGAATCATCTGGCAAAAATGACGGATCAATTTAGCAAAACCGTTGAGAAGATTAAAGAGATAAATAATACCGAGCTTCTTGATTTTCATGCCCGCCGCTTGGTGGAAATGGCCGGATACATCATTATGGGTTATTTACTGATTGAAGACTCAGGTCGCGATGCAAGTTTCAAAAGCTCAGCCGAGCTGATGATTAAAAAAGGTCGTGCTGCCAATATCGCCCACGCCCATATGATCAATTCTGTTTCAGAAAGTGATTTGGGAAAATACAAGATGAGAGAAGAGATAATTGCTGAGTAAGTAATTTGAATTCAATAATTTTTGAAAAGGCTGTCTGCGAAAGTGGATGGCCTTTTTTGGTTTTTTGTGGTGTTGGTGGAGAGGATTCTAGCATGTTATTGTTTAGATAGTTTCGGCGTAGTAGGGAGACTACGCCGAGTGCAGTCAATGATATACAATTCTGGACACATGAAAACCATGCGGTTGAGCTAAGTAGCAACGAAATGATTGATTCACGATTTGATTATATTCATAATAATCCTGTTAAAGCTGGGTGGGTTTCAAGACCTGAGGATTATTTATACAGTAGTGCTAGAAATTATTCGAACTTGGAAAATATGATGGAAATAGATAGAATTTAAGTTGCTTTTAGATAGTTTCGGCGTAGTAGGGAGACTACGCCGAGTGCACAGTTTCTCGCCGTAGAATCTATCTACGGCGGAATATCAAGGCT
>JAFGWG010000144.1 GCA_016937255.1 Bacteroidales bacterium | reverse complement strand
TGCTGTTACTGATGAAACTAAACAATCCCATCCAGCTCTATTAACAACGCTTGTTCCCCAAAACTGAAATGTTAAACAATTTCCAGTTGAACATAAATTTGATAATGTACCAGTATAATTACAATCACCAAGTGGGTTGTCTGGCCCTAAAGTTGTTGAACTAGTTGTAAATAAAGGTGGATTCCCATGTGATGATCCTACTGCTCTATTATCAAATAGTATTGTTCCAGATGTAGTGCTATTATCATAAATTACCATCCAGTCAAAACCAGAGGTAGTGTTAAACATTGAAAATTCTCTGAAATTTGCCACAATATATTCTCCCGGTGCTCCACATATAGTAACAGTTGTGAAACAATTGCAATTGCAAAAATTGCCTGCAGTGCCATCAAGACAAGGATCTCCACCTGGACCTCCATCATCATAAAACACTATACTGCTTGTAGAAGGCAGTACATGAGTTGTTACTGTACAGGCAGTTGGTATTAAAGTATTGGTAATTGGTCTGTTTCCCGCAGGATTAGTTGTGCTGGGCGTTTGGGCAATTCCGCCAATTCTTATTGCCTCACAAGTTGCATCAAGTACATTACCAGGTGTGGCTGTGCCTTGTACATCATAAACAATCCAGAAGTAATTACTTCCTTCACTAAGCGTTTGACTTCCGCCAATATTAATGTTTGTTCCTGTTGCCGCCGGAGCAGCACTGCCAAACAATGTTGTTGTAGCAAAAGTATTTGATGTGCCGGTATAATATATATCTATATTTGAAATATCATTTAAGGGATTTGTTGATCCATTTGTTCTGACTCTGATAAAATCAGCAACCAAGGGAGACAGTGTACCTGTTGTTATAACCTCAACACGTAAGATTTCACGGTTATTATCTCCAGGGCTAACACCTGATGTGCTAGCCTGTGTTGTTGTAGATGAAACATAAGTCATAAGACTAGGTGTAAAACATGATATTGTTGCATCCCAACCGGCATAAGTTACAGAACCATCAGAGTGCCACACAAAAGTTAAAGCGCCCGTGTTTGTAGCAATGATAGTACCCGGGCTTGTTGTACCTCCATAAGTTCCTATCAGGGGTGAGCCAGTATTTGGTCCATCATAAATAGATAAATGGTCAAATGTTGCACTTTCGCAGCTCCATGAGTTAAAAACAAATTGTAACATATTGCCTGCTACAGATGGTGAGAAAGTTTTAGTGAAATCCTCATTTATAGAATAATTCGAACCTGAACCACCTGAATCATAAAATGTTCCTGAACATGTAGAAACGGCTGTGTTACTCATGTTATATGTTTGTCCCATTCCCGATAAGAACAGAAAAATAAAACTTAGAAAGACCAGTATATATTTTATATTTCTCATTGTCTTATCTTTTTAGTTTCTTCATTTAACTTCATTTCCTGCATATCTCTACCTTGACAATTTAAGTATGAAAAAATTTCATTATTGTCGGACTTATAGGTACAAGAACCGTCAAATATTTTTCCGAGTTCATCAAAAAACTCAGTGTACTCGTTAAATTGATTATTAAGGTTAACAAAAATCAATTTTTCTGTTTCGCAATAATCAATCACATTAACGTTGAGTACTTCACAATAGTCAACTAATTCAAGGAAATCACTTTCGCTTGAACTATAAGCAAACATAACAGTTTCTTGTTTTTGTGCGTTTGAAAATAAAAACACAAAAACTAGACTTAAAAAGAATAGTGTTTTTTTCATACCCCCAGGATTTATTATTATTTGAACATTAATTTTTAAAAAGGTTTAATTTATACATCAAATCTATCTATTTTTAACATTAAGGCAATTATTATATAGTTTTAACTATATATGTATTGAGCCATTTTTGTTGACTTCTATGTGCATTGTAGAATCCCATAAGAAGTTCATCTGTATGTCAATCTGCACTTTCTGATTTCCAATTCGAGTAATGAGCATAAAAAAAACCGACCATTTCTGATCGGTTTTGAGGTCTCGAGCGGATTCGAACCGCTGTACGCGGTTTTGCAGACCGCTGCCTAGCCACTCGGCCACGAGACCCTTTTAGGGTTGCCTAGCCTCCCGATTGCTATCGGGACGGCCACGAGACCCTTTTAGGGTTGCCTAGCCTCCCGATTGCTATCAGGACGGCCACGAGACCGTAAACGGATTGCAAAGATAGTAATTAAAATTATTTTCCCAAGCCAAATTTCTTTTTAATGTGATTTTCAATCTTATAGAAATAATCTTTGTCCATAGAATACACATTAATGTCAAAAATATACCGATCTTTTTCTTCCTTCAATGCTTTTATTTTGGGTTCGGTTTTAACAGACGACCATGGTAGATTAAGAATTTCGTATCTTATTTTCTGAATAAGCTCACCCGAACCCATTTCATTTAATGTTTCAAGTTTGAAAGAGTAGGAGAGTATCATCTCCGTAGGATTGGTTTTTATAATCTGACTATTAAGAATCTTTGTATATGGAATTATAATGCTTTCTTCGTTATCATTCATAATCTCCAAATTACGGTGATGAAAAGCTTGGATTTTACCCTGAAATTCGCCCACTTTAATCGTATCCTGAAGTTTGAATTTCTTATTGGTCTTCCAAACAACCCCTGCAATAATATCGCGAAATGCAAACCAACTGAAGAAACCCAGCAATATCAATAAGATTCCAAAGATCCAAACGGCATGAATCCCGCCACCTTTTTGCATGAAATACTGGGCCGACAATATGAGATACACAATCCAGAAAACAGACTCTGCCAGCGGCAAATACTTCAAAAATAGAAGTTTACGCTTTCTATCCACTACATATCTCAACGTAAGTGAAATAATCCTAAATCCGGCAAGAAGAACCAGACTTACAACAATATATAATATGAGTGTATCAAGTTTCATCAGATCATTTCTTTTTCCTGCAACTTATGTGCAATATGAATGTGCATATATGGATTGAGCTCGAAAACATGGTTTTGATCTTCAACAATAAGGGCTGCACGTTTCAGAATCATCAACTTATTGAACAATACATCAGGGTCTTCCCACGTAATTCTTTGTAGCTTTTCAATGGTTAACCTTTTGTGCAATAGAAATTGCATCAGAAGCAAATACCAATCATTACCCAGATGATCGAGTTTATGGAGGCTAGCCTGCTTAGGCATAAGCACACCGATGCCTTGATTGTCGAATTCATAAATATTGGCAAGCCAAGTATTGAGTGCAACACCAATATTACCTTTTGAAAAATTGAACATTCGTGCAAAGAATTTTGGTTGAGAAACCAAACTCAAGCTTGACTTCTTTTGCTGGCGAATTTTCAACTTCAGGTTGCTTGACTGGTGTCGTTGCAGAACAATCTGCTCAAGAACAGATGCATCGAATGGACCACATTCAATAATATTCAAAAAATGGCTTTCAATTTTCTTCAGTTTATTAATCAGGTTAAAACTGTTGGCATTGGCATTAATAATAATGAGGAAGCGCTGACTGTATTTCGATATTATTTCAATAATTCTTTCAATAATGGAGTAGCCATCGGGGCTTTTTTCCCACCAGAGTTCAAGATCATCAATAATAAGAGCTGAACCCTGCGGAATTTGATCAAGTATGGTATCAATCTCGCCATCTGTTTCTGCAGTCTTAGCCAGTGCGTCTCTAAACTTTTCCAGAGAGATACTACCTTCGTGAGGTGGCATGATGGTATAAACGATGTCTGTTTCATAAAGCTTTCGCGCAATATGTTGCGACAAGAAACTTTTTCCTGAGTTGTATGCGCCTAAAACCAGAACTGCACCTGTATAGCCATTACGGTGCCTTTCTATTGTTCTTTTGGCTTCAGCCAACTCATTATCACGACCAATCCATAAATCAGAACCATAATGGGTTTTATTACTGAACAATTGCAGATAATAATAGGGCAGCTTGTTTAGGATTTCCATATCAGGTTTCACCCTGTCGTAAATATTAAGTAAATCATTAACCCTTGCATCTTTTTCTTTCGAGGCTTCTCTCAATTTGCGGGCTAAAATAGCGCCCTTGCTTTGATTATACCAATACAGATCGATAAGACGACGAATTCGTTTTCGAATCACTTCTATTCCACTTGCGATAGCCAGTTTTCGCTTACGACTTTCCTGCACTTTAACATATTGCTTAATGTTGGCAGCCGTTTTAATAAATTTACTTACAGATAGCAGTTCTGCTGTAGCGTTCATTCGTTCGCCTACCTGAAGATTAAATCGAGTATTTATTTTCTTGAGTTTCTCTTTTTCTTGCTTCAGCTCTTCAAGACGATCTCTAATTTGTATGCAATATTGACCATCCTTATTATCAATACTTTCACTTGTAAATGCAATAAATCGCAAGTGCATCTGAACTTTTGAGTAGGATTCGCCGAGCTCAATGGAATATTCTGCGATACTTTTTTCCATGGGCTCCAATATCTCGTTCTGAATAATATAATCAATTAGCCTTGAAACGGAAAGTTTGATGGTCTTTGCTTCCTTGAAACCGATTTCATTATAATTATTAAAGACCTCTCCAGACATCAGCTGAATGCTTTCTGGTAATTTATTGAGAACCGGACGAAGTTTGTACAATATCTGTTCAGTAATTTTCTGAATTCTTTTTATTTCCTGAAGAATGGTGTCGTTTTGTTCAAAGCTAAACTCCGATTTCTTCCCCTTTTCACACGCCAGAACAAATTTTTCTGTCCCCGCAATAGCTTTATCATAATGTGATTCAAGCGTTTCTTTAATGCGAAGATGAGTATCCATCGACTGCTCGCGAAAGAGATTTTTCAGCCTCAAATGTAATTTCAACAATGTTAGCTGGAGTAAAACAATATTAGCTCCCAGTTCCTGGTGTTGCTTCCACGAGGGCAAAATCTGAGGAAGTCTCTCAACAGGTTTTTCGTGTGCAATTTGCTTGAAACGTTTGCTTCTAATAGCGTATTTTACTTTCTGCGGTTGATTAAGTACATCCGATATATCCTGCAAGGTTTTCACATTATCCTGAAGAAATGAAATATTCAAATTTCGACCAGCATCCGTACAAATTGCTCTGAGCTTTGCAATTTGCTCGTTTACCAATTTACGATGCTCTTCAAGATCGCTAATATCAATTCGACAATCGTGACATTTTACAGCAAGCTGCAGATGTGCTACCCTAAGTTGTTTGATGAATTTTTGAGTCTCCACCTGAAACTGCATGGAAATTAACCGATGCTTTTCAAAAAGATTATTCAGATTTTTGGCACTGAATAATGGATAATATTTTTCAAGTAGTTTTCTATACGGAATTTTAATGGTTTTATTACTCCCTTTGCGACTTTTCACTCTGCAATACAGCCATTCTTCAGAATTTTGCACCTCTTGTTCAAGAACTTTAAGCATATCACTCAACCCTTGTTTCTGAAGAACAAAAAGATTAGGAATAATTTCCTGCTGCATGTGAATATTCAACTTAATCAATCGATTGGTCAATACAAAAAGATAATTACCAATATGATCTTCTTGATGCCTAATATCGATCAGATTTTCACCCAGTTTTTCAAAATGAGAATCAACACGATTTTCAATATCTGTGATATAGACTTCAAAATCCTTATATACTTTTAGCAGATTCTTCTCAAAGAAATGCTGATTTAAATGCAAATGTTTTTCGCTAAAATTTCGAAATTTTCTATTCAAAACCGCATTTGTGGGATATTCAAGTTTAGGAATTTCTCCATCTACAGCAGCAGTTAAGCTGACTAAATTATCTTCTCCCTCCGCATTATCAAACTGACTTTGATCTTGAACTCCAACGCCCAATTCATTAAAATAGCTGGAAGCTTTAACAAAAATTATTGTACCCACATCTTCACAAAGGCGATTTGTATCGTCTATAAAGGTCTGCTCAAATCCTTCTTCAATTTCTGGTAGCCCAACAAAAATTAGATCGGCTTGTACAGATTCAGTACGCACCAAATCGAAAATTTCCTTTTTCTCCACCTGATTATTAATAATTCGCAATTCGGCATCCAATCGAAGATTATCGAGAATTTTCTGTCCTTCTCCCCTGACATAATCTTTTTGCGAATTTTCCGGATTTACAACAATGAGTCTGACTTTTGCATTTTGCCAGTCGTCGTTAAGAAGCAGAAAGCGTGAAAGGGTTAGTGCAAGATTTCCATTCTGACCACTGCCTCTCCACCAGATATCAATATTTTCTTTTTTTGCAAAACATCGCTTATAGTCATAATCCATAAGTAGAATGTTCATGTCGAGTTCATTGATGGTTTTCAGCGTTTTTATAAATCGTGCCGGGTCTTTTTGTTTGGTTGACCAGCCCAAAAGTGTAGTATTTGGCACAATTCCCGAAAAAACATAGGTTTGAGTGATGACTTCAACCCCTTCGTAAAAATTGCGGCAGCTTTGTTTACGAGTAAAAACTCCTTTTTCATTTTGGCTTTCTTCGCTAATAACAGCTTGCTGGCTTTTGGGGAAAAGCACCTCTGAACTCTCATTTTCAATAAGATCGAAATTGGAAAGATAGCCATGCTTGCCTACAAAATATTTACCAACCTGCATAAGGAAGGGACGTTGTTTTTCGTCGTTGCTGAAAAGTAAAATATTGGGTCGCCAGTTTCTTTGTTCAATTTCCTTTTGGTCCATTCGATGAAGAGATGTTCTTCCTACAGACGCCCATGCACTATGCCATACATCACCAAAATCGAGTTTAAATTCTCGTCTTTTTAAAAGAAAATAAACCAGCATTATCACAATTATTGCAGCAATCATTGCTACGAAATCAATACTAAACATGACAAAGAAACAAGCTATAAAACCAATAATTCCAACCCAAATTGGTATCTTAAAACTTGGGCGAAAATCGGAGCTTGTCCATTTTTCGAGGGAGTAGCTGATATTAATAAAACCGTAAGCAGCAATATAAAACATGGAAACCACACGCGCAATAACATCGAGTTCTCCAATCAGAATTCCGCCTTCGGCAATAAGGAAGGTCAGAAGAAGGGCGTTTCTGGGCTCGTTATTAATTCCATAGCCTTTACCAAATAGCTTGGGAGTTATTTTGTCTTTCGACATGGCTTGCAAAATACGTGGTCCTCCCAAAATGCCACCTAAAGCAGATGAAAGTGTGGCTCCCCATATTCCTGCAATCACGAGCGGAGCAGACCATGCAATGGTAATCAGAATATTAGTGTCAGTGGCCAATAAATTTGGATCTACAAAGAAAGCGAAAGATATTGCCATTCCCAGATAAACAACTAATCCTACAAGAATGGCAAACAAAGTACCTCTTGGGATATTCTTTTTAGGATCTTTCAAATCGCCCGACATCGCTACCCCAGCCGTAAAGCCTGTAACAGCCGGAAAGAAGATGGCAAAAACAAGAGCAAGCGGCTCGTGTGTTGTAAAGGGTTGATAGTGTATAGCGCCTCCTGAAGAATTATTCATAACCAGGCCAACGCCAATAGAAATGAGAGAAAGGAAAATAGCCCCCAGAATGAAAAACTGTGATTTTATTGCCAAAGAAGTACTGATAAATGCCAATACAACCAGAAAAATAATTACGGCAGTACCAATAATACGAAGCGAGTCGATACTGGGCTCTAAACCAATAAAGTTCTGAATTTCCTGTATGCTTAAAAAATTCTCGGCAAAACCAATAATATATAGAGAAATGCTTAATGCCGTTCCTACAAAGAGCGTAAGTCCGATTGAACCACCCATTGGTAAACCAAGGCTTCGCGACAGCATATAATAAATACCCCCGGTTTTGATCTTCTTGTCGGTGGCAATGGAAGAAATGCTAAGCCCTGTGCTGATTGAAATGATATGCGCAATAAGTATAATGCCGATGGTGGCAATAAGTCCGGCCTGGCCAACAACCCAACCAAGGCGCATATACATAATTACCCCTAGAATAGTGAGGAGTGAAGGAGTAAAAACCCCGGCAAATGTTCCAAATTTTTTCTGCGCAGTTCCCATGGTGTATGCTAAATTACGATTATTATCGTATTTGCAATGTTTATATACCTTGTATATGGGGAAAGGTTACGTTTTAACGACCTATTCCCTCCTTTTAGTCCGCTCTTTCACCAACGCTGTAAGAAACGCCTGCTCTTTCAAAGTAAACTTGATATCCTTTGCATTAAGCTGTGGATCAGGAATATACCAAGTGAATTGAGTAAAATAGTCTGCAATATCATTTCCATTAAAATTATAACCGTGAATGGCATAAAGGAAATTAATCATATCCTGAATGGCATTGTCTTCTGCTTTCTCTAAAGGCTCCTTATAATCATCTGCTAATTCCGAACCAATGAACCAACCAAAATCAGGTAATTTACTATTGTCCCCATCACAATATATGTGCTCAAAATTTCTATAATATGAGATTAGCCCATAAAACCCAAGATTAATATCGTAATCAGGTTTTAAATTAGTCATGTGCAGTGTAATGAAGCCACTATGAATATATGCTAAAGTATACTCCGGATATTTTTCATTTAATTTACCAATGCCTTCAATCTTCCATGGCGCTTTTTTAACAGATTTGGATAAAGTTTCTGGTATTTCAAACCACTTCTTTTTTGCATCAATAACCATGGTAAAATCGCCAATAGTTTGATTGGCCCACATTTTGCCAGTTTTGAGACGATATAAAAAACTCTCATCACCTTTATAGTAAGAACCCTTAAATGTATAATGGCAGTAAATTTTATTTACTCCTGGTTCAAAATTTAGGTTGAAATAATAAATATAGTCATTGTCCTTAACTCCATCTATATCAGTATTAAAACCTTTTTTAGAAAATTGTGAAACTTTATAGGTAAGGATTTTATTGTTTTGTGCTACCATAAAATCATAAACATAAGGGTGGCGGAGTTCTTTTTCGGGATCAAAATCACCATGTTCTATATCACCTCCCCACCAGTCTGGAACAACAAAGCCAACTATTTCATTCCTGGCCTCACCGGGGTTATTGAATTCAAAATACACGTTTACCTCAAGGCCTTCTGGTGTATATTTGAAATGTAGAACCTCTTTTTGCATGGAAATGCTGGTTTCCTGAATAGGGAATAAATTTCCGCCTTCTGAATAGAAAATTCCAGTGTCAGCGAAGGATGAAATGGAAATAACTAAAATCGAGATAAATAGAAATGGTTTCATTTTTTCTTGTAAAAATAAGAATAATTTGCTCGATATAAAGCTTTTAACAAATGTAGAAGTCAAATTGTCTGAGAAGTCAAATCTATGCAATTTTCATTGCCTTTTTGCAGAAAAAAGGGCTTAGCACATCCAGAACTTCTTGTTCTTGAAATCAATTACTGCGGGACCATCTGTGCACCCACCAACTTCATCAAGGTTCACGTCGCTGGGATCTTTGCCAATAATCCAGTCTCCTGACTTATGTTTCATAATGACCCCCTCATCAAGAATTTCTCTTTTGCCTTTTTCACAAATCTGTCCATCGCCTTCATAAACTACTTTTATTGAATCTCCTTTAATAACGATAGTAACTTTTTCTCCCATCGATTCTCCACGCCATTCTGCAAAAGCGATATCGAAACGATACTGTCCGTCTGCGGGAATTTCATTGGTTGAGTTAGTGTAGTCTGCATGTTCGAGCCAAAGACTTAAGGAATCATTTACAGGGTCATATTCGAATATTTCACAGGTCTGGTTATCAATATAAATCCATTGTTCAGTAACGAAACGTTCTTCAGAATTATCTCCGATTTTAGCAGTTGTATAACTTCGCTCATTAATTGTAATGGTGTCTTTTATATATGCAGTTGTTGATTTGTCTGATTTCTTAAACCGGTCTTTATTTGCATCAATATATCTAGTTATATACTCATCAGCCCACGGTGAAATTTTAGAACCAGCAACAGAATCTTGTTTTGAGGTATCAGTAGTTTCATCTTTTTGTCCAGATTTATTGGAACAAGAGAAGAGGAAAACTAGAATCAATAGTGGAAAAACCAAGTGTTTCATATTATGTTTTTTTGTGTCGCAAAACTACAAATTATATTATGATAATTTTAAGATTTATGCGTTTAACCTTAATTTTTCCACTATATCAGATTGTAAATGATGTCAGATCATTCATAAACTCAATGGCCTCATCAATAGTCTCAATCTTATCCGCCCTCAGCATCAGTCGGTCATTTTTCTCCTTCATCATGCATTTTTCGGGGTGAAAGGCCACGTATTGAATCAGATTTTGGAACCCTTTGCCGGCGAAGAATGAAGATTCACGGTTGCTACTGAAATAGAGAATGAGTGAATCGTTTTTCAGAACGACTTTTTCAATGGCACTTCTTTTGGCAAGCCATTTCATTCTAAGAGCTGAAAGCAGATTCTTGCTCTCCAATGGTAATTTCCCAAAACGATCTATGAGCGTATTTTCAAATGTATGCAAATCAGTCTCGTTTTTGATATCGTTCAAATCTTTATACAGCATGAGGCGTTCACTAATTCCAGGAACGTAATGATCAGGAAAAAGCAGGCTAATATCTGTTTCAATATTTACATCTCGGATATAATCTTTTTCTTGTTTATCATCTGGATATAGGTCGCTGAATTCTTCATCTTTCAACTCCTGCATCGCTTCATCGAGTATTTTTTGATATACTTCGTAACCAATTTCGCTAATGAATCCGCTTTGTTCGGCTCCCAAAATATTCCCGGCACCACGTATATCTAGATCACGCATAGCAATTTGAAAACCACTTCCTAGTTCTGAGAACTCGGAAATAGCTCTGAGTCTTTTCTTAGCATCGTCGCTAAGCACTGCACTTGGAGGGGTGAGAAGATAGCAAAACGCTTTTTTATTGGAGCGCCCCACACGGCCACGTAGTTGATGCAGATCACTAAGCCCGTAATTTTGTGCATCATTGATAATCATGGTATTGGCATTGGGTACATCCAATCCATTTTCAACAATACTTGTAGAAATAAGCACATCTACTTCCCCATCAATAAAGCGCATCATTTTTTGTTCCAGTTCTTTTCCATCCATTTGTCCGTGACCAATTGTAATTCTGGCTTCCGGAACAAGTTTGCGAACCATTTCTGCTACATCGCCAATATTTTGAATACGATTATGAACAAAATATACTTGTCCTCCGCGCGATATTTCGTTTTCAATGGCTTCTCTTATGATTTCAGGGTGGAAAGGTCGTACATCGGTTTCAACAGGAAAACGATTAGCTGGGGCGGTTTTTAGAATACTTAAATCGCGGGCACCCATGAGCGAAAACTGCAGGGTTCGTGGAATCGGAGTAGCCGTTAGAGTTAAAGTATCTACATTGGCTTTAATATTGCGCAATCTCTCCTTCGCAGCTACGCCGAATTTTTGTTCTTCGTCAATGATAAGCAATCCAAGATCAGCAAACTCCACATCTTTTCCCAAAATTCTATGGGTCCCAATAATAATATCCAATTGTCCTTCTTTGAGCTTTTTCAGTGCCTCCTTCTGCTCTTTACCAGTTCGAAACCGATTAATATAATCAACACTAGCCGGCAATTCGCCCAGCCTTTCGGTAAAAGTTCTGTAATGTTGTAATGCCAGAATAGTTGTAGGAACTAATATCGCAACCTGCTTGCTATCGGTTACCGCTTTAAATGCTGCTCGAATGGCAAGTTCTGTTTTACCAAAACCAACATCACCACAAATAAGTCTATCCATGGGATGTTCAGCCTCCATATCTTCCTTAATCTTAAGAGTCGACAATTCCTGATCTGCGGTGTCTTCATAAATAAAAGACGCTTCCAGCTCATGCTGAAGATATGTGTCGGGCATAAAAGCAAAGCCTGTACTGCTTTTGCGTTTTGCATAAAGTTTTATAAGGTCGCGGGCAATGTCCTTAACTTTCTTTTTGGCTTTAGTCTTTTTGTTTTCCCAACTTTTACTGCCTAAGGTATCAATTTTTGGCGGGCTGCCGTCTTTGCCCACAAATTTGGATATTCGATGCAAGGAGTGAATACTAAGCATTAATTCGTCATTTCCCTTGTAAATCAATCGAATAGCTTCTTGTGGTTTTCCGTTAACTTCTGTTTTAACCAATCCCGCAAATTGCCCTACTCCATGGTTTATATGCCCCACAAAATCACCAGGCTGAAGATTTATGAGTTCATTCAATGAAATTCTTTCAGGTCGGCTAAAACGCTGCGAAATTCTGACTTTCTGATGCCTACTAAAAATCTGATGATCGGTATAAACAATGGTTTTACTGTCTTTGTCACTGAATCCTGCAGACAGTGAAAAATGCTCTATATGAATCAATTTGATGATGTCTCGCCGAAGCTTTTGCTCCAAATCTTGAAAAATGCTGAAGAGTCGCTGCACCTGCTTTGAACTTTCAGAAACAATACTTATATCCCATCCAAGCGATGCTTTTTCAAAGATTTCATCCATTAGAAGATCAAAATTGCGATTGAAACTTGATTGTGGACTTTGCCGAAAAGCAATTTCGCGTTGTGCTTTACCTTGAAGACAAAAATATTTATGCTTCTCAATGGCTGAGAAAACTTCGTCGGCACTGCTGTATTTCCATTGCACTGCATCTTTCTCTGCCGTGAAACGACTATACTCTTTATTGCATTTTTCAATAATGGCACTAAGCTCATCCATCCAGAGAAGACTGTCTTCAGGCAGCAATTCAATCAATGACTCATATTCTGTTTCTTCTGTACTTGAATTCAGATCAGGAAGAATATCAATTTCCTCAATGCCAGAGATGGTTAATTGATTTCCCGGATCGAAACTACGAATAGACTCTACTGTATCTCCCAGAAAATTAATGCGATAAGGATTTTCATCGGCAAAAGAGTAAATATCACATATTCCTCCACGAATGGCAAATTGACCGGGATCGATTACAAAATCAACTCTGGTGAAGCCATAGGTGCTGAGCACTTCTTCAATAAACTCTGTGCTTATGGCCTCTCCGGTATGTACATGTAATGCATTATTTCGAATAAAATCGGTTTTCACCGACTTTTCGGTCAACGCTTCAGGGTATGTTACAATGCAAATTCTCTTTTTATGGCTAAGCGACCGAAGAACCTCTGCTCTGAGAAGCATATGTCTTGAATCAGGCAGTAATGGAGCATATTCTTTTCGATATGAACTTGGGAAATACAAGACTCTTTTTTTTGCAGGAGCCAAGTCTGTTTCTCCGAGCAAGCTTTCAAGATCATTGTATAGATAATTGGCCGTTTCCTGATCAGGAGCAATAAAAAGGCAAGTGTTTTTGGATGAATGAACCACCCCTGCACAACTTACGCTAAATCCTGAACCAGCAATACCAGACAAAAGAATACCTCCCGAATTGCCATTTTCTGCGGCATCGATTAAGGAAAGGAACGGGGCAGATTCATAAAAGGAATGAAAGATCTGCTTTGCCGTTTTGTGCAGTTTCATGGGGCAAAATTAGTTAAATTGCATGAGGTGTTTGTATATAAAATTTCATTTTTTGTCTAATTCATC
>JAFGWG010000143.1 GCA_016937255.1 Bacteroidales bacterium | reverse complement strand
TATACATGATAAAACCGGGAGAGATACAAAAAAAAGCGCGTGAGGTTGCTGTTCGCGACCAGCAAATAGAAAAGGATTATATTCTTTCATGGATTTTACAGGGAATTGCACAACACGTGAATCTATCAGAAGTAATCGTATTTAAGGGAGGAACTGTTTTAAAGAAGGCTTGGTTCAAAGACTATCGTTTTTCGGAAGACCTCGATTTTACCCTTTTGGATGATTCTATTACCAACGAGCAAATTTTTAGTTGGTTTGCTGAGGTATTTGAATACATAAAAGAGGAAGCAAATATCCCGCTTGAAATAATCGACGACAACGAACACGAGGATGGTGGAATAAACTTTTACATTAACTATGTTGGACCACTTGGTGGTTACGGCCAGAATAAACGTGTAAAGGTTGACATTTCAAGAAGCGAATTGCTTGTTTTCGAACCTGTCCTAAAAAACCTGCATTTAGCTTATTCCGACCAGGAAGAACACCAGCTTTTGTGCTATTCACTGGAAGAAGTCTTGGTCGAAAAAATGCGTTCTGTGATACAGCGCATGCAGGCCCGCGATTATTACGACATTTGGTATTTACTCGAAATACACGGTTTAGAAGTTGATTTTTATTTGCCTGAATTTGCAAAAAAGTGTGAAAGCAAGGGCTATGAAGCCAAACAATTTCCCAAAACACTGGAAAAAAGAAAAGCACAATACAAAGGACGTTGGACAAAATCAATGGCCGACCAAATAAAAAATTTACCTGAATTTGAACAGGTGGAAAGAGAAGTTGACAGACACATTCGAAAGCTAAATTTTAACTAAAATGACTGAAAGTCAAAAACAGGTTTTACAAAAACAACTCTGGGGAATAGCTAATTTGCTGCGGGGGAAAATAAGTCCCGACGACTACAGAGATTATATCCTTGGATTTATTTTCTATAAATACCTTTCTGAGAAACAATATTTGTATGCTAATGCACTATTGGAAGGAGAAGAAGTTACGGATTACAAGAAGGTTATCGATCCGGAATATCTTGAAGCGATAAAAGAGGAATCACTATTAAAATTAGGGTACTTTTTAAAGCCGAATGAGCTTTTCGATGTTCTGGTAGCAAAAGGCAGTGCATCAGAAGATGAAGATGATGACGAAGACGACGTAATTGAAAAGAGCAATTACATACTGGAAGACCTTCAGCAAATTCTGAATCACATTGAGCAAAGTACCATGGGTACAGAATCAGAAGACGATTTTCATGCTTTGTTCGAAGACTTGGATTTAAATTCTACCAAACTGGGAAGAACGGTTGGAGCAAGAAACGATATTATAGTAAAAATTCTAAAGCGTCTCAAGAAAATTGATTTTAAGCTAAAGGAAGTTGATGCTGATGTTTTAGGTGACGCCTACGAATATTTAATAGGTAAATTTGCTGCCTCCATGCGGAAATCTGCAGGTGAATTCTATACGCCGCAATCAGTTTCAAAAATACTGGCAAAGATTGTAACTACCGGAAAGAAGAAGATTAAGTCGGTTTACGACCCAACGTGTGGTTCTGGTTCGTTGTTATTGCGTGTTTCCAAGGAGGCAGATGTTAGTGAATTTTTTGGGCAGGAACTTAACCGCACCACCTATAACCTGGCACGAATGAACATGATTCTGCACGATGTGCATTTCCGCCGCTTCGATATTCGACAGGAGGACACGCTTGAACATCCGCAACATATGGATTTAAGATTCGAAGCCGTAGTTGCCAATCCTCCCTTCTCGGCACATTGGAAAGGCAATAAAAACCCATTAAATGAAAGTGATGAACGTTTTAGCCAATACGGAAGGTTGGCACCCAATACCAAAGCCGACTATGCTTTTGTAACCCACATGATTCACCAGTTGGCCGATAACGGAACCATGGCTTGCGTTATGCCTCACGGTGTTTTGTTTAGGGGGAATGCCGAAGGTGAAATAAGAAAATATATTGTTCGTAACTTGAACTATTTGGATGCAGTTATTGGCCTGCCATCCAATATTTTCTTTGGAACTTCTATACCGACCTGTATTTTGGTATTAAAAAAATGCCGCAAAGCCGACGATAACATTGTTTTTATTGATGCCAGCGGCGAAGGACATTTTGTAAAAGAAGGCAACCAGAATAAGCTACGCGACGATGCCGAAAAAAGTGATGTGGATGATATTGTTAATGCCTACCGAACCCGGGAGGAAATTGAGAAATATTGTCACATTGCCACACTTGTCGAAATTGAAGAAAACGATTATAATCTGAATATTCCGCGCTATGTGGATACCTTTGAAGAAGAGGAAGGAATAAACATTGAAGAAGTCGCAAAAAATATTGAAACACTTGACGAGGAATTAATCAAGGTAAACAAAGAAATTGCTGAATTTTGTTCTGAATTAAATATTCCAACACCTTTTAAATCATGAAGCAAATACAACAAGCCCCGGTTTTGAGGTTCCCCGGATTTAATGGAAACTGGAACATTAAAAGATTTGATGAAGTCTACTCTTTTAAAACTACCAATTCTTTATCACGAGATAAATTAAATTATGAAACTGGCGAAGTTAAAAATATTCATTACGGGGATATTCACACCAGATTTCAAACACAGTTTGATATAGAGAATGAGATTGTACCTTTCATCAATCCTGATATCGATATTTCGAGAATAAATGACGATAATTACTTAAAGGAAGGTGATTTAGTAATTGCTGATGCTTCCGAGGATTACAATGATGTTGGTAAAT
>JAFGWG010000142.1 GCA_016937255.1 Bacteroidales bacterium | reverse complement strand
AATTAAAATTCAGAAAAACTATAACACTGATAATCAGTCGATAAAAAACTACAGTTAACTGTTTTTGATTTTTATCGGACAGTGATGTAAACAAATGAAAAACACAGAATTATATTGACTTCTTTTATCTTTTCACCACAAATGTCCCCGCCGCCATATCATGCAAAGCCTGTTTCTTCGGGTTGCCAAGAATAAACCAAGCTCCAATAAAAATTACAATATAGACGAGAATGCGAAGAAGCGCTTCTTTGATGCCAATTTTGCTTCCATCTGCTTTAACGATTTTCAAACCAAGCAGCATTTTACCAGGTGTTGAAGAAAAAACGAGCCAAAAAATTAGAAAATATGCCAAAGGAATAAGAAGCTGTTCATTATTCAGGCTAACGCTAGCGCTTCCGCCTGAAGTATTGGCTACAGAGCTTCCCCAAATAAAATAAGCAATAGTGAAATATATTATTGCATCGAGTAAATATGCCACAAAACGGATTCCAAATCCGGCATATTTCATGTTTGTTGTGGTGGTCGTTGGTGTTGTTTGCTGTTCCATAAATACTATTTTTTAGCAATGCATATAGCGCTGCACGATTTCAAAAATACGTTCAAATCTCTCTTGGTCAGGCAATTCACATAATTTCTCACTCAAATTATTATCGTCATATGCCTCCAATTTCTCAATCAGGCTTTTCAGGATGTTTTCAGGGAAAACTCCACCTTCTTCATAAATATTCAATTGTTTCTTCAATTCCTGAGCAGACTCATAACAATTGGTTGGCAATTGGTCTAGACGATTCATTACGTCTTTGTGCTCATCATCAAAAATATTTACATCTACATATAATTTTTCAGCCTTATTGAGTGCATCAGGATCTTGTAATCCTTTTCGTACGGCAACGGTAAGTCCAGCTAGAAGAAGATATATATCGGCGGAACCATCTGGGCAACGAAACTCAAAAGTTTGCTTCTCAGAAGCATCAATTGAATCGTTGGTTGCTGTTTTGTTGGCAATTTGAATCATTTTATCCGCAGCACCAGACCATCCTAGAGGGACACGTACCAAAACCGAACGATTGCGATCGCCCCAACAAATATTGGTAGGCGCTTCCTGATGAGGGACCAAACGGAGATAGCTGGTTGGAACAGTATTTCCGAACGCGGTTAAAGAGGAAGATAACTCGAGAATTCCCGCAATGGCTTTGCGTGCAGCATCGCTCATGCGACCATCCTGTTCCATGGCGCTAATGCCGTCTTTCATTAATTTCATGTGAATATGTAAGCCACTACCTGCTTTACCCACAGTAATTTTTGGAGCAAGACTCAGATTTACATCATATTTGTAAGCCAAGCTTCTCAACACCCATTTACCGAGAATGAGTTGTTCGGCAGCCTCATCAATTCGGGTAGGCAAAAATTCTATTTCGTTCTGCTCATAATTAAATATCTCATCGTGGAAATTACCAACTTCTGAGTGACCATATTTTATTTTACCACCCATCTGAGCAATATAATACATGGCTTCTTTTCTCAATTCTTCCCATTTTGTAAAAGGAAAAGACTCGTGATACGCTCTTTGATCACGCGCTTCAAAAAGAGGTTCTCGCTCTGAAATTAGATAATACTCGAGCTCACCCATAGCATGAAGCTCATACCCAGTTTCTTTTAGAAGCTCATCATGTGCACGCATTAATATATTTCCAGGGCTAGAAGCCAGTGGTTGCCCATCTTTATCAAAATAGCGACAGAATAAACCCAGGGTTGGAATTTCTGAAAATGGATTTACAAAAGCAGATTTATACTTTGGCACAACATACAAATCACTTGATCCAGCCTGCATATGACTAAAGAGGCTGCTTCCGTCCACTCGTTCTCCTGCTTGCAAAACCTGTTCAAGGTGCTCTCGATTAAGAATGACAAAATTCAGCGTTTTAATACGCCCATCTCCACCAATATAATGGAAATTTAGCATCTCAATGCCATTTTGTTCAATAAAATCAATAATATCTTTCTTTGTAAATTCCTCGGGTGATTTTTGAAGAAACTGTACCAGAGGATTCGGACACATACTGTATTCACTATTCATAATACGACACTTTAAATGGGCATCAAACTTAATGTTTTTTTTTGATTTAGCAAAGGGTTAAAATGTGTGTATCTGTTTTTGATTAGAAGATTAGCTGGTTAGCAAATTAGCAGAATTTTTTCTATCTGGTTAAACAATTTCTGCTAATCCATACATTTGCTAATTAGCTAATCAAAAATTATTGATTCTCGTAACTTAACGTTTCATCGTTAAAGAAATCGAGTTCAACTCCGGCATCAGAAAACATTTGTTCACTTTCAGCACCGGCGTGGTAACGATATTCACAAACCACACGAGATATGCCACAATTTATAATAAGCATCGCGCACGTACGACAAGGGGTCATACGGCAATACAAAGTTCCTTTGTCGAGACTAATTCCGTATCGCGCAGCCTGTGTAATTGCGTTTTGTTCTGCATGAACCGTTCGTACACAATGCGTTGTTACACGACCGTCTTCATGAATGAGCTTTTTAAACAAATGCCCTTCGTCATCGCAATGCGGGAGACCAACAGGAGAACCAACATAGCCGGTTACCAAAATTCTTTTATCGCGAACAATCACGCATCCAGAGCGACCCCGATCGCAAGTAGCACGTTTGGCAACAGTATTTGCAACCTCCATAAAATATTCGTCCCAGCTTGGCCGCATAAACTGAATGCCTTGTTTGTCGGCATTTACTCTTTCGTTAATTTCAACAACGATACGTTCAATCTGATCAAATAATTGCTGGAATGTTCCATTATTTTCGATGGCAAAATCGCTTAACTCGATACATTTCATTAGATTTTGCTTCGCCGGATCATCGCTATCCATTTCACGATTTTCATTCGCAATAAAGGTGTCGTAATCCACATTATCGGTTTCAGATCCCCGCTGTTGTATTCTCTGATATCTGATGCGCGCATCGGCATCTACTGCAATCATGAAAAAACCACCTTTTTGGCGTAATGCTTCAATTTCACCGGTGGTTCGAATGCTTTCCACAATAGCATTCTTTCCTGTTTTTACAGCCTGATCATACAATTGTTCTACAATATACGACGCACCATGTTTTGCCCTTAGATCATTGGCAACCTTAACCATGCTATCGCGATTGGGCTCCATTTTGCGTTTTTTGATTTCCTTCAACAGGAAACCACGAACAGAAAAATGTGTATAATCTTCGTTTCGAATAAGATAATCAACGATAGTGCCTTTGCCAGCACCCAGTGTTCCGGTAATACCCAATACAATCATGATGTCAGATAATTATTATGAGCAAATGTAAGGATTTTTATAATTGTGTTTTTGGCACAATATTCATGCGGCTCCCGAATATTGTGCCAAAAACAAAGGGCTTTTAAAAGACTCGCCCCCATCAACATGGGAAAACAGTATGAATTTATTCTTTCACAAAGGTTGCCTGATATTGTTTATCAGGGCTAATAATCTGAATGAAATATGCAGCCGGGCCAAGATCAGAAACATCAACGCTGCTTCCATCAACACGTCCTTCCTGAACAACATTACCTAAAACATCGATAATTCGGTAATAATGCTGGTCGTAATCTGCATTGAAATTAATTCTGGTATTAACCGGATTGGGATAAATCTGCAAATCGGCAATATCATATTCAAAAATGGCTTGAACAATTGCATAATACGGTGTTGAAAAAGTAGAGCAGCCATTAGACGCTATAAGCTCAATTGTATAATTTCCTGTTTGTGTAATGGTATATGTTTGTTGATCTGCACCGGAAATTGGCACCCCATCTAAATACCACTGATACTGATATCCCGCATTAGTGCAAAACAATAAGTTTCCATTCTGATAGAAATTAGGGTATGGAGGAGCTGCTAAAAACGCAACATAAATATTATTGGTCGACAGCATACAACCATAAGAATTAGAAAGCACCACAGAGTATGCGCCATCAATCAACGGAACATATATTGAATCAGTGGCACTTGGTATTCCAGACCCATTCATATACCATTGCCAGCTTTCACCACCAACAACACGCAAATACAAACTGTCATTATCACAAATAGTATCATTGGGTATCGCTTCAAAAGCGGAAATCTGAGGGGAAGGATAAACCACAACAGAATCGGTATCAGAAAAAGATAATATAGGATGATTAACACTAAAGGTAACTGTTAGAAGACCATCAACTAATGTATAGGCTCCTGGTGTATGGCCATTAAATGTTACCGTACCACAATGATCATCCCCAGATTGTCCGCCACCCAAAATATCATCATTGTCCCACACTTCGATTGAATAAGAAGTATTACTTAGGCTTATACTTGTAAAAGTAAAAGTAGCTGGGGTTTGATTGGTGGCATGACTTGAGGAATTATTGAAAATTTCCGTTGTTCCTTCAAATATTTTAATGTAATAATCTGGTTCAAAACCCATGTCTGAACAATCTGAGTTCACAACAGTAACAGAAGAAATTGAATAATCTAATGTGTCTACAATCGTTTCGCAAGAAACATAATATGTTCCCGGGCTTGTATATGTTTGAGCTGTTGGAGTTTCCTGAGAACTTGTATTTCCATTGCCAAAGTCCCATGTATAAGAGTAATTTGGATTTCCACCGCTGGGATAATTTGTAGTTATACCTGTTGTTAATGGGTTACAACCCACCGGATTTGCAATGGTAAAACTTGAATTTGAGGTTGGATTTGGTTTAATATGAATTGGTATTTCAAAAGAATCATATTCAGTTTGACTCAACCCCAATACAGTAACATAAGCGGTAACATAAACTGTAACATGGTAATCGCCTGGAATTAACGGCGTTCCACAAAAACGTGCACAACCATATTCTGTGGTTGGCGGATTCGAGGATGGATAAAAGATGTTTGTTGCAGAACTCGATTCAAATTGAAGTCCATACGGCATACCAGAAACACCGGTAACATGAAGTTCATTCAAAGTAACATTCATTCCTGTTCCCTGATCTGTAAACTGAGCTGGCATATAAAACGACAGATCCTCTTCATAATACGTCATCGCAGTTCCTTCAGGCAATGTATCCGGACACATTGTTGGAGCAGCAGGGTTGGCGGTACATGTAAAATCGGTTATGCAACCGGGGCATTGTGCTTTCGCAAAAAATGCTGATATAAGAAGTACTATGGAAAAAAGTAGATGCTTTTTCATAAGTAATGGTTTTTGTCAGATGGCGAATGTATTAATTTTTACAATAGCCAAAGCATCCGTTAACAATTTTTAACAGGCAGAATGCGCGCCTTATATCTGTTTACCAGCACGTTACACATGTGCTTTTAGAAGTTTGTCTAATTCATGAATCAGGACAATATTGAGAATTGTTTTTATTCCAGATGTTTTACCTTTGAATAAAAACATCATGAGAACATTTTTCTATTCTACATTTCTTTTATTAATTGGATTTCAAAGCATTGCGCAAAACGATACCATTTGGACAAAATGTCTAGGTGGAAGCAATAATGAAGTGGTTGGAGTCTTCGAAAAAAGCCAGGCTTTGATTAAGGCGCTTCCAGATTCCACCTTCATTTTGGTTTCAAACACCTACAGTAACGATGGCATGATGTCTTCATCTCATGGCTCCACAGATGTTTTCATGGCAAAAATGACTTATGACGGCGACACCGTTTGGACAAAACTCATTGGTGGACCCGACATTGACATTCCAACAGGAATAGATGTAGATGCCGCAGGAAATATTGCAATCTGCGGATATAGCTATTCTGTATCCGGAGATTTATCCGGGCATCACGGAGATTCGCTGGAGATGAAACCCGACGGATTTATTGCTCTATTCGATATTGACGGAAATAAAACATGGGCTTATCAATATGGCGGATCTGATGCCGCAGGAATTGGCGGAGATGATTACCTCTACGATGTACATTTCATGGCCAATGGTGATATTATTGCCACAGGTACAACCTCATCCATTAATGGAGACTTAAATTTTGTTCTTGATGTTTATTATTGCGGCTGGTATTTAAGGGTAAACACATTTGGAACCGTTAATAAATCTTCAAAAGTATGGGGAGGAGATCATACAAACGAAAACACCAACGATTTATTTCGTGTAATTGCTCTCCCAAACGGAAATTTGGTAGGCATGGGTATTCAATGGTATTTTCTAACCTCTAAATTATGGTTGGTAGAATTTGATAGCTATGGAAATATAAGTTGGGAAAAAGTATACGGACCAGCATCAGGAGATGTATATCCTGCAGACATGGAAGGCACAAGCGACAATGGCTTTATGCTCCTGTCCTACATTAATGGAACTGGTGGTGATGTAGGTGGTACTTATAATGGCGGTTACAGCGATTCCTGGGTTATTAAAACAGATACGATTGGGAACATTGTAGATCAGCAATGCTTTGGCGGAAGTACGGGAGAATTGGTTTACCGCTTAGAACCAGTGGATAATGATTTCCTTTTAATGGGGGCAACTTCATCCCATGATGGCTTTGCACCTGGAGATTCTTTGGGCTCAACAGAGTTTTGGCTGCTTCGTTTCAATGAAAACCTTGATACCTCTTTTACTATGACCTTTGGCGGAAGTCAACCTGATGCTCTTGTTTCTGCTTTGGTTTTAGACAATAATGAGCTTATTGTTGCCGGTAGCTCCCAATCAAACGATCATTGGATACATGGAAATTATGGCGGAGACGATATTTTTCTTGCTCGTTTAAGCACAACACCAACCTTCGTATATGAATTTGAAAATGAAGGCTTTCTGGTTTATCCAAACCCAGCAAACACTTATATACACCCCGATTTTATGTTAAATGGAGAACGCCAATATCGCATTTTCAACTATTCGGGGCAATGTGTCGCTGAAGGATTAGTTGAAAACAATATAAATATTAGCTCATTAAGTAGCGGGATGTATATTCTAAGAATTTTTGATGATGAAAGCGGATGGAAATCGGCCTCTTTTATCAAAGAATAAATACTTGAATATTTTACAAGCAAAAAGCCCCCAACGTTCGAGAAACTTTGGGGGTTTTTATTTCTTCCCGAAAATACGATTGTAAATAAGCAATCCGATAATCGATATTACGCCAATTCCACTGAAAAGAAGCCAAAGTAAAGTTGGATTAAAGGTTTTTTCAATGAACTGCACATAAAGAGCTGCGCCAACAAATGCACCAACACCACTGCCTATAAATCCATAAAGAAAGGAATAACCCATATACACTGCTTTTTTATCCGGTGGGGCAATCAACCCGATATAAGAGATGAATTTGGGGTGAGCCACCATTTCTCCCACAGTAAAAACCATTATTCCTGCAACAAAAATCCATGGTGATGCTGAAATTGCAAGAATTGCCATCCCTATCGTTCCAAAACCAATTCCAAGAATCATTGTAGGTAATGGTTTGGCCTTTTTAACCAAAAAAGTAACCAATAATTGAAAAGCTATAATTACTCCTGCATTTACTACAGTAACGTGTTCTGCTTCAAATTTCCAATTCGGATTTGCCATAAAATTAGACAGCAATGAATTTACAGCATTGTTTACAGGAGTCATATTCAAATGCTCTGTCATATACCACAATACGGAATCATACATCTGAAAATACAACACCCAAAAAAGAGAATAAATTACTATTAGAAGAATAAATCGAAGATTGGTAACTACCAAAACCATCTCTCCTAAAGTCTGACCAATACTTTTTGTGTTTTTCGGTTTAGGTGGTTCCTTAAAGACAATTAAATTGAATAAAAATAGCCACCCGGTTCCCACTGCTGCCATGATAAAAATATAATTCCAACCAAGATCTTTAAGCCATGGAATTAAAAATAATGGAAAAATAAAAGCCCCAAGATTTATCGACCAGTAATAAATTCCAAACCCAAGTGCCGAATTATTCTCATCAGTAGACCTTGCAATGGTTCCCGAAATCAGTGGCTTAAATAAACCCGCGCCAACAGCCATAAGCAAAAGGCTCGCAAAAACCAGTTCATATGTGTGCACCATTCCTGTTAGTGCATAACCAGAACTCATAAGCAAAAAAGCAAGAGATAATACTTTTTTATATCCATATCTGTCGGCAATTGTGCCAGCCAAAATGGGGAGAAAATACAGCAATGGTGTTATGGTTCCCTTAATGGTTCCAATTGCAGTCTTACTGAAGCCGAGCCCACCATCACCGACGCTAAGAGCCATGTAAACAGACAAAACAGACATTACGCCATAGTAGGATCCGCGTTCGAAGAATTCCATGGTAACTACGGTATAGAAGTTCTTCGGAAAAGACCGAAATGATTTCAGAATAGCCATGCTAGAAAATTTGAGACCAAAGATACAGGTTTACAAAAAAGCGCCATATCCGTTTTGAATATGGCGCCAAATATGAATCATTCAAAAATTAGTCGATAATAGGAACATAGTCTTTAGGAGGCTTACATCCAATAGCAACATTAATACCAAAATGGAAATTCATATATTTCCAATTTCTAGGTACAGTAACATCTTCAATCGAAATATCACCATTATCGGCTTCTGTAGTCCAGGAATACTTATTCCAAATAATAGGAGCAAGCACATTGTCTGTAACCATATACAATTGCATAGGTCCAAGATTCAATGCAAAACCAATTCCAAGATTAGCGAAATTACGATGCGCAATAGAATAGCTTCCTGTTAGTCGAAGAATATTTCCAAACTTGCGCTGATAGGCAAGACTAAACGAAGGATGAATACCTTTATCAAAGAAATGAATTCTAGCCAAACCAGAAAAACGATCTTTTGGGGTCAAATCATAGAAAGCACTAGCATAGATACGCGTATTCAACATAGTATTGTATGGATTATACGTACTGTCTATCTTAAAAATCTCTACAATCGAATCTATAGTATTATCAAGTTTCTGTTGAATCACACTGTCTTCTTCGTTAAAAAAATCGGCAATATCAACTCCATCATATGTGAATGAACCACCGGGGTTATGACTAACTAAGTTAATAACGTCGTCCTCATCCTTCCACTTAATAAAACCAAGATCAATTACACTTAAACCAAAGGTCCATTTATCGGTATACTTATAAGTTGCTCCCAAATCAAAGCCAAGTCCAAAATTTTTCTTGTTCATCATATATTCCTTGGCATCTAATTCAGTGTCATCAAGTGTATCGGTCAATTCATAAGGGATACACATATTTACCAACGCATCTGAAGTAACTGTAATATCAAAGAATTCGCTTTCTGTATAGAAAGAAATATCAGTTCTTGCTGTATTGATATTCATTTTGCCAAAAAGCAATTTTGCTCTGGCTCCAAAATTCCATTTATCGTCATAATCCATTGAATAACCAAATGCATATTCACGGTAATGTGAAGCATTTAATCGCAAGTTTCCAATCATAACGTCTTGATCCAATAACGCACCATTTCCGCGATACACAAATTCCATAAGGTCTTTCGGATAAGAAAAACGCATGAAAGCTTTTTCAGTTAATGAGAAATTGAAATAATGCTTTTGCTTGAATTTAAAACCAAACGACAATATTTCTTCATTAAGATCCATAAAGAGATAATTATTTTTCGACAAGCTGTTTAAAAAGCCTTCCATATCTACTTCAACCGAGTCGAAGCGATTGGTAGAAAGAACATTTTTAGCATTGAAACCGGTATGACCTCCATCAACATATAAAGAAGAAAGTCCTGGAAATCCAACATGAATCTTACAGGTGGGTATTAATGCAGGATTATTATAATATGATTGTGGAATAATCTGCATAGAATGAATGGTCATGTCATTTTGTGCACTAAGACCAAAAACGCTGAAAGTAATAGCAAGAATTGTAATAATCTTTTTCATAATTCAGCCCTCCTTAAAATTCGTTGGTGTTAAAACTCACCTGAACCTGAGCACTCAGTCGCACCGCCAGCCTGTAATAGGAATAAATCTTCACAAGCTGTGTTCCAGAGTTATACGTGTCGAGATTTGCCCTCACAATAATGTGGTCACACAATTCAAGATTTTGAACTCTTGTACCAGTCATTGTTTGAATAACCATTTTCTCTACTGGCGTTGTCACAATATAGTCAGGAGCAGGCCCCGGAGTAGCCGCTACCAGAGTTTGCTCAACAGGATTCAACAATGAATCGACAACACTCCAGGTAGAATCACAAAAATACAACTGAATGGTTCCATCAATTGGAAAACCATTTCTGGTATATAGCTTAAACTTTATCCACTCTATATTACTAAGATCTTCGCCGATACTTAAATCGAAAGTATCTTGCAATACAAAGCCATTTGCTGTTCCATAAAAAGGCAATTCAAGCTTTGCTTCAACTGCAAGCTGGCTATCGTCTTCTACGAAATTTTTAACGGTATTTCCATCTGCATTGGTTTGTCCGGTAACAAGAGCAAGAATTTTCTGTGGCGTAATATTAAGAGCTGTAGCAATATTTGAGTTTGACTTGTCTAAAAGCAAAGAAGTCATTGCATATTGACCATAAGCTGTTGGATAATTCAAATCCCATGGGTTTGGAATACCTGACCCTGTAATCACAACGTTGGTTAAAGGTGGATTAAGGCGAATCGCATCCAAATAATTTATTGTGGAGCGGATAGGCATTCCCATTCCATTGTAAATATTGATATATAATCGAGGATCTTCCCAGTTTACAAAGCCTTCAATATTATTGTTGTAAATTTTAATACCAATAGTATCGTTATTCATACTCAGGTTTAACTGTCCCAAATATCCATAAAGTCTTTTGAAATGCAAGTTTGTGAAGTTCATATCAAAGCTTAAAGAATAGGGTGAATTATTAGTTTGTCCTGTTCCAACAGCAGTTACATCAAAATCAATGTCCAAACGATTGGGGTTCATATTGTCAAACACCAATGTCGTATTCGTCAAATCACTATTTATTGTAGCACTTGGACCCGTTAAAACCAGTGTATCACGATATGGCTGTCCGTTTTGAGTGGCATTGGCAATACTCATAATAACCGTAGTCGGGTAATTTAGGTCTGAATTTAAGGTCATAGACAAATTTCCACTTTTCAACACCATAGTATCGAGCTCAATTCCACCAGGAAGAGTGAAATCGTAGGTCATATTATATGTCGTATTGTATGAGCCGCTTAAAGCCCCGCCAGGAATAGTAAGGCTGTTTGAATAATTCAGTGCCTGATCGGGAATTATAATCAAATCTTCAGCTGTTTCACTGTACACGGTATCTTCATATACCAGGTATACAAATTGATTTGAATCCACCACAAGCAAATCGGTAGAATCATAGTCTTTCAGAATATCCCACATGTCGAGATCCGAATTAATTAATGGGGCTGCACCATTGGGATCCCAATTGGTTGCCTGCACGGTATCCATGTCAAATTCTTCCTTCACGCATGAAGTCATGCTTAAAGTCAAGATCACAAACAGGATGACGAAAATGTTAAAGATGTGCTTCATATTTAGTTGGCTTTGTTACTTTTCTTTTGACAGTTGAAACTGCCCTAATGTTGCAAACATAGTTGAAATTTTTCAGATTGGCAAATGGAATTACAATACAAAACTCTATAATACCTCTTCTGCCATATTTAGAACTTCGGCGCTAATGGTTTTATCATACCCTTTAATAAGCAATATATTTTTTTCGTCTTCAATTAGATCGAAATTCGAAAAATCGTAGGCGTCATCTTTAATGAAGGTATTATTGCCCGCGCCAATCAAGCCCATATCTTCATCGTGGTTTTTATACCCAATGAAGTATTGTCCCTGCACGAAATAACTACGTATAGCAAACATGGAAGACTTAGAAATTTCCTTACGGGTAATAACCTCGCCATTAATGTTCATCACATACATAATTCCCTCATCAAGTATAATATAGTCGTTACCTAATATTACAAAAACATAATCTTCTGAATAAGACCCCGGAATCATTATTTCTTTTTCCCCTTCAAGACTGATTTGAATAATAGATCCTTCCTTATCGGTTGCAATAAATCGATTGTGTTCTTCATCGGGAAAGAATGTTTGACAAGATTTATTGTACCAAACATTTTCAATTTTTACCAGACTTTCTCCTCGCCGACTTAATATTTGCGCCGTATTATCAGATTGAAGAACTATAATATAATCTTTTCCACTAAGGCGTCTGTATATGATGTTTTTCTCATATTGCAAATCGCCTTTGGGGTTTTCCCAGCCAGATGTGTTTTTCCCTTCTGTATTAAAATTCCTTATTGTTCCGTCCTTATCGCTAAATATTATTCGGTATTTTTGGTTTTTATCATAATCTATCACAAGAATTTGACTTGCAATACCTTTATCTATTTTTATTGGAAATGGACTTCGACTTTTTCCATCAATACCAATCATATACAAATAATCAGCAGCAGAAAAAACCACGGCACACTTCTCTTCACTATTGCCATAAATTAGAGCATAATCTGAATTAGGACGACCCTCAATGCTCATTTTCCACTCTACACGCCCTTGTTCGTTTAATAAATATACGTTCTCGTACACATCTGAAGCAATGATCCAATATTTTTTTAATGCGGGGGCTTTTAACAGAACCGGACCACTTTCTATGCGTGAATCGAGAGAAGTAAACCAACCAAAAACATCATCACCTTCTGCCTGACCAAAAACAATACTTCCGCTAAATAAAATGCCCTGATCTTCTTTTGAGGTAGTAATTGCCATATACATGCCATGTTCTTTTTCCTGCAAGCTTTGCACAGATGACATTGTGGTTGAATCTTCGAGCCAATTACTATTAAGCAAATAAAAAGCATTATTAAGATTTAGATAAGAATAAGTGTTCCAGTCTGAATTAAGTCCACTTTGAAGAGATTGATAATGTGTTGCCGAAGCCAATGTGCGGCCCGAAAGCACATTATTCATCATGTTTTTCAAACTGCTTACACTATTTCCTATATACAAAACAGAATCGCAAACTGCAATATGCGTTTTGCTTATTCCATTAAAAAACGGACCAAACAAACTGTATGCTCCATATTGCACCGGCAAACTAAAAACGTGAATTCCACGATAAGAAAGACTATCCCATTGGCTTTTTTTGCTGCTATTTTTCATTTGTAAACCCAAAGATTTCACAAGTTCGTCTGCATCATTAATGGATACTGCACAAAAAACATCGGGTTCTAAACCCTGAGTACCAGGACAAGCAAAAAGGCTTAGTATGCCACCAAAATGGCTCATCATCATATCGGCAAGATCTTCACTGCCAGATTCTTTATTGAAAAGATATTGCTCTTCAGAAGCATCAAATGGCATTTCCTTTAAATTCATATATTCTTCCCAAGATTGAAAAAAAGAAGGAAAATCCTGAAACGCAAAAGCCTGTGCAGCCGAAGTATTTAATGGGAGAAACGTTGTTAACTGAGTGTTATTTTTAGATTTCCCCTTAAAAATATTAATAAAAGATTTTTGCCCATTATCATTTGGGAAAATACCCGAAAGCAATATTTGAGAAGGCATATATGAAATATCAATATTCCCCCAACCAGCAAAATCCTGTATAAAAGAAAGGTTTCCATAGGTTTCTCCACTAAAAAGACCTCCAAGCATTCGATATAAAAACGGCAAGTGCACATATGCATTTATATCTGCAGATTCTGATCCCGCTTCGAAACATTTTTGAAAATTCTCAGATTCACTAAAAGAATTTCCTTTATCACGTGTGCTTATACTCGAATGAATCAATAATTCGTTTTGAGAAACAACAATAAGGTTCCCTTGTCTATACGCAAAAATTGAAGAATTATCAATTGAATAGTAATCTTTACCTTCAAACTCTTCTTCAATAAAACTCATGTCTTCTTTTGCCAAGATTGCCTCTTCCAAATTTCCCGCAGTGCCATCTGTTTCTAGAATAAATAAAGCCGTTGCCGGAGCACGAGAGGAAAAATGCAAAGAAATATACAAGGTATTGTTTGCCAATACATTTTCGTTACCCTCCACGCTCGAAAAAACAGAATCAAGTTTTTGTATTCCAAGTAAAAAATTATTAATAGCCGTAAATTCATAAAGTTGTGAGGGTAATTTTTGAGCAGAATCTTTCTCCAAGAGCAAAGCAGTATTATTAATTTTAAAAATAAGCGCTGCATCATCGGGTATAACGCTCAATGGGTCATATTTTTTTCCTGACGAAAAAGGACGAAAAACAAAAAGCAATACCAATAATAGCACAAGTAGCCCTATTGCAGAAAAAAGTAAAACCCTTTTTCTGCTTGCCAGAGACTTAAATAGTTCAGACATTTTTCCCATATTGCAAAGCTAAAAACACCTATGCAAACTCCTACAACAAGAAATAGATAAAATTAACACCAGAATGTTGATTGCATTAGATAAATTTTAATGCACTTGTTTGACGTTATGCCCCCCTGCACACTCTCCCTCAAGTTATTAACAGGCTGTTGAGAAATAAAAAAAATAAATAAATATTTATGTCGCTGTTTATCAGCGCTATAGCCATTTAGCGCAAATATTTAGTTTGCTCATTGTTAATAATTTCTTTATTTTTGAAACCTGATTTGGGAAACCACGTACAAAACTAATACATTACCAAGCCATTGAGTCATGAAAAAACTGATTTTTCCCATGCTGATTATATTTCTGGCATTCACTGCCTGTAAACAAAATAGTCAGATTACGGGAGCAGAAGACGAGTATGAGCTTCTGAAAATTGGATACAACAGAGTCGCCATTAAAGACTATAAGGGTGGTATTCAAATTTTTACCAAAATACTTGAACTCAACACTGAAAATGCTGAAGCTCTTGCTTATCGCGGATTATGCAAATACCATCTGAAAGATTTTGAAGGTGCTATTATGGATTATAATTCTGCATTAGAAATACAGCCCGGTTATGCCGAAGTCTATGACCTGCGCGGAATTGCTAAAGGAGAGCTTGGCGATAAAGAAGGTGCGTGCGACGACTGGAAAAAAGCTTTTGAATTTGGTCTTAAAGATGCTTTCGATCTCATCAAAGAATTTTGTTGGGACGAAGAATCTGAAAACTAATATTACCTGAAAAGATATTACTTTAGCCACGCCAAAAGCGTGGTTTTTTTATGCGAATTATTACTGTCATATTGCTGTTTTTACTTGCTCATCGCCTATTTGCTCAGGAAAGCAAAGCAGCTCTACCTCTATATGCTCCTTTGGCGCTTACCAGCAATTTTGCCGAATACCGAAAAAACCACTTTCATGGAGGACTTGATCTACGTGTCATCAACAAAACCGATCGCAGTGTTTTTTCCATTTGGGAAGGATATGTTTCACGTGTGCGATTCAATGCCGCTTCTTATGGAAGAGCCGTTTATGTTACACACCCAAACGGATATACCAGCGTATATGGCCACTTAAACTCTTTTATTCCCGAAATTGATTCTATCGTTACAGCATGGCAATATGAAAACCAAGAATTTAGTGTTGATATAGAGCTCGATGAAAATCAAATTCCTTTAAAAAAAGGACAAAAAATTGGTGTTGCTGGTAATTCTGGATATAGTTTTGGAGCTCACCTTCATTTTGAAATTAGAAAAAACAATGAAGAAACACCAGTAAACCCTGCATTATTTTACGATTTACACGATAATACTCCGCCCGTGTTTAATCGACTTTATGTTTATACGCCCTGCAAAGGCATGGATTATCCATACACTTCCAAAAGTTTTGCAGCAAGTCGAAGCGGAGGTAATTACATTGTTAACGGCACAGTGCTCATTCCCGATTCTTCATTTCTTGGTTTTGATGTGCAAGATTATCAAACCGGTGGGTGGTCGCGCCTGCTTCCATATTCTGTACAGGTCTTTTTCGACGATAGTCTCTTTTGGCAAATAGATTTTGATGGGTTTTCCTTTTCAGAAAGCAGCGCTTGTGCAACCGTTTTTGACCATCAAGAAGGGCTCGATAATCGCAAGCAAATTATTGTAACGAAAAAAGCAAGCGGCAATAGATTATCCATGTATAAAAAAGCCGATGGGAACGGATATCTCATTCTTAAAGACGATCAAACCCATAAAATCAGTGTTAAAGCTTCAGATACAGAACTAAACAGCTCAATATTGTTTTTTAATGTGAAGCGATCTACACAAAAGCAGGAAAAATGTGAATGCAGAAACGTAGTTGGTCCTGGCTATTTTCATGAGTTTGTAACTGACAATATTATTCTTAAACTCGATACTTTCTGTTTCTACGAGAAATCTTGTCTTGATCAAGCCTTTTTGCAAGAATATTACAGCCAAAACTTCATCCATTGGAATATTGGCAACGCATATCTGGCGCTGGAAAAACCAATTAGAGTTGAATTTCCAGAAATTACAGAATGGCCAGAACATTTTGTATTCGCACAAATGATTGGTGGAAAAATCAGAAATGCGTGGCTCCCACAAAAAGATTCCGACGAACATTTTTATCATATGCTTGATCGTCTAGGCACATTTTCTCTAATCAAAGACAGCATTGCGCCGGAAATAAAAAAAACCAACGTGCGTAATGGAAAAGGTTTTCCATATACCCAATTCTTAACATTTGAAGTGGTTGACAATTCGACAGAAATTCCAAGCTTTAATGCTTGGATAAACAACGAATGGATATTGATGACCTATGATTATAAAAACGATCTTTTTAGCATAGAACTTACCCGAGCACAACATGCTGAAATGCAAAACTTAAAAGTAGAGTTTACTGATTTGGCTGGAAACAAAAGTGAATTATCTTTCGACTTTCTTCGCCCGTAATGTCCAATACATTTTATTTCCTTGTTTAATAATTTCTGGCAATGTAAATATGAAAAACAAAGCCGGAACAATTAAATACCGGTTTCCCGAATACACAAAAAGAGCCTGAATAAATACAAGGTATATTGGCGCCAAAGAAAATATCAAAAAAACACCAGTGTTTTCTAATCTCAGTCTGTTTTTCAACGACATTATCACCACGTAAAAAAGAGAACTAATCCACACCCAAAACAATACATTATAGAGGCGAATATCCGTTGCAAAAGTATATTTTTTCAGCCGCCACAAATACGCCCCCAAAGCTTTGCCCGGATTTTGACAAATAAATGCCAAAACCTCCTTTTTCAAAGCTTTGTCGCGTAATTGCCAAGTGCCATTCGGAGGAATGATCAATATCTGCAAGCCTTCATGCATTTTTTTCTCTGGAATTTCTCGCCATATATCAGACGAATATGTTCTTTTTAAGTCAATAAAATGATTAAAACCTGAGTACAAAGTAATCCCACTGTATGTTCCACTGGTTAACCGACTGTCTTTATATTGAATTTTCGAAAGCAGAAAAACCGCGCCATAAACTATTAAAAAAAATGAAAATGAAATCAATACAAATTTTAGTGGCTTTTTGTTCTTTACAAGCCACAGAATGGTTATGGGAATTATCACAGCCATTGCGGGTAATAATACAGGTCGTATTAATATAAAAAACACAATGGTAATACCCAACATTATACTATTAAGAACAGTATGCTTTTCAATATTGACTTTGAAAACATAAAACAAAAGAGCGATAGAAAAAAACAAAGTTACTTCAATTCCATAAATGTTTAGTCTGGGAATAAGCAATGTAATTATTACGGTTAAAAATGATGTAATAATTAACGATTTGGTGCTTTTAAGTAAATACAAAAAAGAAAAGAAAAGCCCTGCAAAAAAGAAAATTTTGTTGAATATCAGCCCACCTATACCTAAAACAGACAAGGAACCAATTATTAATGGATGCATAAGCGGAGGCAAAATATAATCGTTTCTGATATTATCAATATAGCCATCACCGTGAATTAAATTATCTCCTAACCCCTGATACAATAGAGCGTCAGGACCGTATGGATCTGATTTTTCAAAAAGACTTAAAGCAAAAGCGAGCGCCAGTGCAAATAACAGAACAATAAATTTTTGTTTTGGAAAATAAAAGAATAGCTTCTTAATATTATTCATCCTCATCCTTCTTTTCTGGCACCGAATTGATATCGATCTGAATAGCCTGAAGAATAAACTGTATGCCCAGTATGATGGGTAAAATAGCAAGCATTACCGTGCCTGTACTATTCACTTCATCGTGCATCACACCATAAATCCAACGATAAATACCAAAAATGCTTCCGAAAAAAAACAAGGGGAGACCAACCAAGGTATAAACTGAACCCATGTTAAAGTCGAAGAAAAAGTACTTATATAAAATACGCTTAATAAAACGATGCTTTAGCTGAAACGGGAAACGCAGAAGAATATTCCCAATACGAAGAGAACTCTCCTCGTCGCCATAAATTGCGGGCATGGGTATGTCTTTTACCACTCCATTGTATATATTAAGATGCACCAGCATATCTGATTCAAAAAAGTATCGTTTTGATAACTTTTCAAAGTTAAATTTTCTCAACATGTCACCACGAATTGCCGTAAATCCATTGGTGGGATCCATAACATTCCAATAACCAGAACACACTTTCAAGAGAAAAGACAGAATGCTGTTTCCAAATAAGCGAATACGTGGCATGTTTTTCAAATACGCAGGTTCCTTAAAGCGATTTCCCTTGGTATAATCGGCCTTATTCTTTTTCAAAGGCTGAAGCAGTTTTTCAATAAAAGTGGGATCCATTTGGCCATCCCCATCCATTTTTATAATATAAGCGACTTTCAACTCAAGTGCTTTCTTATATCCAGAAATAACGGCACCACCAACACCGCTATTTTTCTCATGAAAAACAACATGAATGCGAGGATCCTTTTTTGCTGCCTTTTCGGCAATTTCCCCTGAGTTTTGAGGACATTTGTCGTCTACAACAATAATATAATCAATAAAACCAGGAATGCCAGCTAGAACATTTTCAATATGCTTAGCCACTTTATATGAAGGAATAACAACTGCTGTTTTTTCTGCTTCGGCCATTTCTGTCTATTTATATGCAAATGTAAGGGATTTAAAATAAAAAAAGCCGACCAATATAAGTCGGCTTCAATCTATTGCGATTTTTAATTTACATAAATAAAATACGGGAGTCTGGCTTGAATTCCCTGAACACTTTGCATGTGCATATATGCTTTGTATAAAGGAGCAAAAACGCCCAATTCATTTTGTATTTTTTCTTGTATGGAACTCTGAGAAGACATATCGCTGAGCAACTCATCGAGAAAATCTTTCTGTTTTGGTAACTCTACAATAGCATACTCTTCTAAGCCTGCTTCAGACGCAGCAAAAGCAATAGCATCATACATTCCTCCCATTTCATCTACTAAGCCAATACGCTTGGCATCAACTCCACTCCATATTCTTCCTTGTCCAATACTATCCACCGCATCAACACTCATGCCTCTACCTTCTGATACGCGTTGAAGGAAAGTAGAATATATGTTTTCAATTTGTTTAAGTACTAAAGCTTTATCAAAATCACTCATTGGGTGTGTAACTGAAATATAATCAGAATGTTCATTCGTTTTTACATTGTCGAAAGTAATACCAAGTTTATTATTGAACATTTTCTCCATATTTGGAATAACGCCAAATACACCAATGCTTCCAGTTAATGTTGTTGGTTCTGCATAAATCTTTCTTGCAGCACATGAAATATAATATCCACCAGAGGCAGCATAATCGCCCATAGAAACAATAACCGGTTTCACCTCATTGGTCAAATACACCTCGCGCCAAATCATATCCGAAGCAAGAGCATCACCACCAGGGCTATTTACTCGAAGCACAACGGCCTTAATACTTGAATCTTCTCTGGCTTCACGAATGCAGTTCGACATAAATACACCATCAATCACATCAGAGGAATTATTTCCATTCACAATTTCTCCATTGGCATAAATTACGGCAATTTTATCCTTCTTAAAAGAAACCAATTTGGCTTTTATGTTTTCGTAATAATTTGAAAGACTAAGATAAGAAATGTCTTTTCCTTCTTCTACAGCAGTTTTCTCGCCAATCAAAGCATCCAACTCATCTCTATAAATGAGGCCATCTACCATTTTATATTTCAAAGCGCCATTTGCATCCCAAGTAAAAAGACTATCGGCAATAAGATTAAGCTCATCAACAGAAATACCTCGACTTTCAGAAATTCCAGACAATATGTGATTCCAAATTCCATCAGTATATGTAGACAACTGCTCCCGATTAGAATCACTCATTTTCTCAAGCATAAAAGGCTCTACAGCGCTTTTAAATTTTCCGTGACGAATAATTTGAGCTTCAACCTCTAATTTAGTCAATGCATTTTTAAAAAACATCAATTCCATATAAATGCCCTTAAATTCAAGATATCCAAGCGGATTCATAAAAACCAAATCTGCAGCAGATGCCAAATAGTAGGCTTTCTGAGATAAATTTTCACCATAAGCCACTACAAATTTTCCTGATTGCTTAAAAGAATCCACTGCGTTGCGAATCGCTTCAACCGTTGCATAATTTGACGGAACAGAAGACAAATCAAGCAGAATACCTTTTATGCGATCATCGTTTGCGGCATAATGAATACTTTGCAAAATAGCATTTAGGCCCAATTGTTTTTGAGACTTCATGCTGGTGAAATTAAACTCTTCAAAAGGATTATTAGAACTTCTTTCAGGCACAGCATTCTTTAAGCTAATGGTTAATACTGTGTTTTCGGGCACTTTCACTTCTTTTTCAAAGGAAGCAACCATTCCAATCATAATAGCGAAAAATATTACGAACAGAAGAATCATGGACAAAATAAAACCCGCCATGGAGGCAAACATCATTTTAAAAAACTCTCTCATAAGAACTTTGTTTTATTTTTGTGTAAATATAGAAAATTTGACACGGCTATCAAAAAAAACCACCGGCCTGATATACCGGTGGCCTTTAAAAACCAACCAATCGTTTAAGATTATCTATGAGACGTGCTACTAATTTAAAAGTTACAGCTTGATTAAAAAAAATTCAAATATTGTATTTCTGGGCATCGGAGCCAACATCGAAAACCGCATGGTATCTATCATGAAGACGATTAATCTTCTTGAAGAAAAATGTGGATTTATATTAAAAACCAGTAATATTTATGAGTCTGACGCCTGGGGTTTCGAATCAAAAAATTCATTTTTAAATCTTTGTATAAAAATGGAAACAATATTAAATATTCCAACTCTTTTATCTGAATGTAATGCCATTGAAAAAGAAATCGGAAGAAAAAAAAAATCTACAGATGAACAATATAGTGACCGAATTATAGATATTGACATTCTGTATTTTAACAATGAAATAATTGAAGAAAAAAATCTAATTATTCCCCACCCCAAAATGCATGAACGAAGATTCGTTTTACAGCCTCTACACGATATTGCTCCTGATTTTATTCACCCTTTGTTGAAAAAAAGCACTGTTGAATTGCTGCATGAATGCCACGATGTCTCAAAACTTAATGTATATTTGAAACAATAATAAACCATTGAAATTTTCATACAGATATATTGCCATTGAAGGATGCATTGGTGCAGGAAAAACCAGTTTTGCTAAAATGCTGGCTGCCCGCTGTAATGGCAAAATAATTCTTGAAGAATTTGAAGAAAATGATTTTCTTCCAAAGTTTTATAAAAATCCTGACCGATATGCTTTTCCTCTGGAATTATCATTTTTGGCAGCTCGATTTCATCAATTTAAAAAGAACGTCATTAACCCTGAGCTCTTTTTCGATCATCTTGTTGCAGACTATATTTTCCCAAAATCTCTAATTTTCTCCAGAAAAACCTTGCAGCCAGACGAATACGATTTATATAAAACACTTTTTAAAATCATCGATTCAAATCTTCCCCGTCCAGATTTAATTATGTACCTCCATGTTCATCCTGCAAAACTAAAAGAAAACATCACCAATCGTGGGCGCGATTATGAGCAGGATATTTCGTTGGAATATCTTGAAAACATACAAGAAAGCTATCTCGACTATTTCAAAGAACAAAGCAATTTACGAATCGTTTTGGCAAATACCAACGATTTAGATTTTGTACACAATGAAGCGCATCTCAATGCGTTACTATCTATATTGGATCGCGAATGGCCAACAGGTATTAATATTGTGAATCCTTTAGAGATATAAATCCAAAAAATCATGAAAAAAGCCATATTTATTTTTATTACACTGCTTTTTATTCAGATTATTTCTGCTTCTGCACAGAAAACGTTTGAATTTACTGAGGCAGATCGCACCAAGCGCATTACAGAAGACATTACTGTGCTTGCCCACGATAGTCTTAGGGGACGCGAAGGTGGAACTGAGTGGGAATACAGATCTGCCAACTATATTATTAAGGAATTTGAAGAAATTGGACTTGTACCTATTCCTGGGCTTGATGCTTTCAGACAACCTTTTTATATTAAAGAATCGGTTCATACCAAAGATTCGATGATTACCATAGAGGTAGAATCAAACAATGTTTTAGCTTATCTCGATAATGGAATGCCGTATACTATTGTTATTGGCGCACATTACGATCATCTTGGTTTCAAGTTTAATGAAGACAGTGCCTTAATCGTGTATAACGGCGCCGACGATAATGCCAGCGGATCTGCAGCAGTTCTTGAAATGGCAAGATTTATTACTCAAAACGAATCTTTTCATAAGTATAATTACATTTTTGCCTGCTGGGGTTCTGAAGAAAAAGGATTATTGGGTTCTAATCATTTCTGTAACAGTAAAATTTATCCTTTTGAAAAGATTGCTTTTTATGTCAATTTCGATATGATTGGCCGACTTGGATGGAAAAAAGATCAAATTGACATTTTTGGAATGGGCTCATCTACAGTATGGGATGGTTTTCTTCCCGAAGATAAATATGAAGACAATAAATTGAAAAAAATGGCTGCTGCATTTGATGCCAGCGATCATGCCTGCTTTCACACAAACAAAACTCCGTTTATTTATTTTACAACCGGTTTGCCTCCGCAATATCACCAGCCTAATGATGAAAGTGATATCATTAACTACAAGGGCGTAGAAGAAATAATTGAGCTTTGCGAAAGCATTATTCTGAAATTTGATGGCGAAAAACCAGATTTTAGAGAGTTTACTGATAAAGAAGTAAGTAAAGTTTCTTTGTATTTTATTGGACAGTTTTTTAATTGATTTCCCACTAAGCATACAGAGAACACTAAGAATTAAGGGCACAAAGGGATTTGAAATTAAATTAAAAAAAGAGAAAAAGTAAAAGTGGGTTTTACAGAGAACACATTATATAATCAGCAGCTGAGTTTGTGGATCTCACTGATGTTTTATTTAACCGCAACGTTTGACAAGAAAGCGCTGAGGGCGCAGTGAAATGAACGAAACTTTCCACCTGAGACCTTCCACATTACACTAAAATCTATTTTTCCTACATTTGCCCTATGGCCATGAAATTACTTGCTGTTTTTCTGGGTGGTGCATTCGGCAGTCTTAGCCGCTTTGCTGTGTATTTATTGATGGAAGACAAGTTATTTATTCGAAAATTATGGGCCACCATGAGTGTAAATATTTTAGGCAGTTTTCTCATGGGTGCGGTTTGGGCGATATTAGCAAACTATAAAAACAGCCAAAACTGGCAAATACTACTCATGGCTGGCTTTTTGGGCGGATTCACCACCTTTTCAGCCTTTTCTTTTGATGTACTTGAGCTTTTTAAGTCCGGGGCAATACGTCAGGCAGCACTCTATATTGCTGCAAGCGTGATTGGATCACTTATTATGATCTTCTGCGCTTATTATTTGGTGAAGTGGATTCGGGGGTAAACTGTAATGAAGGCCGTCAAAATAATATTGATTTTACTAGCATTTAACTTCGCAGTTTCTGCACAGGAAAAAGTGCCGCAAAGTCTTGTCGATTCTGCTTTTAAGGAGATCTTTTCAGATACTGCTGAAAGCTTTTATATTAATGAGTTTGAAGGATTTTCTTTTTATTACGGCACTTTCACTGAAATTGGAAAAACAGAGTGCATCGTGATTGGCAATGAATATTGGCATACAATAACTTACGGTGTAAGAAGTGGCCGACTTGCATATTTTATCAAAAATGATAACAAGTGGGTTTATCAAAGTGTTATTCCTATACATTTTAGAATTATTCAACTGCTTGACATAAATAATGACAAGGTTACAGAGCTTTTTACTTACTCGATT
>JAFGWG010000141.1 GCA_016937255.1 Bacteroidales bacterium | reverse complement strand
TTGAAATTTTATACCTCCGGTTTCGAACAAAGTCCGTTTGGTATAGAATGGATGCGTTTTGAGGAAGGTTGCCCCCTGCACGAAATTATTAAAACAGTACCTCATGTTGCTTTTGAAGTGGATGATTTAGACAAAGCATTGGAAGAACATCAATTTAAAATCCTTACTCGACCTAACGCACCGAGTGGGGGAGTAAGGGTTGCAATGATTGAACACAACGGAGCGCCGGTTGAATTAATCGAATTTTCGAAATGAGGGAAGATAAATCGTTTGATGAAATCCGGATGAAAACATCAATAACAAACTGGCAGGATCAAAATGGTACGAAATATTAATAAAAATATCCTTTGGTGAAGAATTTTTTGTTAATTCTAATTCTATATTGTGGGTTTCTTTTTATATCACAAACCAGCTGGTCGCAAAATGCGAACATTATTTCCTACGGAATTCCAGATTCAATATTATCTGGATCTCTCCCCAATATTGAAAAATATAAAAATTCTACATCCTCTCCTCAGTTTATTGATTGGGGAGTAAATGGAGAGACTCTTCTATTTATTAGGGACAGCTTTTTACTGAAAATGAAGAAAGAGGGAGGGGATATTGCTGCAAGATGGGAAACTGATCAGTTGCATGGCGCATATCTCTCTCCTGACCAGAAGAAATTCATTTGGACAGAAGATCAGGATGGCGATGAAAACTATCAATTACTACTGTATGATATTTCATCCCAAAAATCATTTCCAATATCGGAAAAAGGCAAAAAAAGCTACGATCCATTTTGGAGTTCGAACAGTGAAAAAATCGCATTCAAATCGAATCTGATAGATGCTTCAGTAGTTGATCTTTTTGTATCAGATCTCAAGGATTCAACAGTAAAAACAATGGTCTTCCGGAATATAACGGATGATGGGTTTGTCCTTGATTGGGATATAAAAACGGACAGAATGCTTGTCGTAAAGGTGATCTCTGAAAACGATAAACAACTTTACTTAATAAACCTCAAAAGCGGCGCTACAGAACAAGTAAATCCAGGTGCTAAAGAAATAGCATATTCCGATGCACAGTTCATTCCCGGTAAAAATGCTGCCTTCATTGTTACTGATAAAGATTCTGAGTTTTTGCAGTTGCAATATTACAATTTTGAAACTGAAAAATTCAGAAACATAACGAGCGAAATACCTTGGGACATTGACGAACTTTCTATCCACAAAAATGGAAAACGAGCGGCATTCACAGTGAATAAAAATGGAATATCCATTCTCTATCTCCTAGACATCAATCTATTAAGCTATGAGGAAATTGAAGGGATACCTAATGGAGTTGTCCGAAATTTGAAGTTTAACCAGGGTGACGAATTGGCTTTTTCGTTACTCGGCGATACCTTTAAAAGAAAAACGTATCTGTACAATTTGAATGAGAAGCAGCTAAACCATTGGAATTACTTGGATAATGTACTCACAGATTCAGTTGTTTTTGTTGAAGCCCAGTCATTCAATTACCCAAGTAAAGATGTCCAAACAGGGATAATCCATTCGATCCCATGCTTCATATACCGACCTGTGGAAAAGGTAAATTCCATTTGCCCGGTACTTATTGATATTCATGGTGGCCCTGAAGATCAGGCTTTGCCCGTGTTTAATCCGTTCCGTCAGTTTCTTGTTAATGAGCTCAAAATTGCAGTAGTTGTACCCAATGTGCGGGGATCTAACGGGTATGGAAAATCATTCATGAAAGCAGATGATTGGATGAAAAGGGAAAAAGCTGTTGAAGATATTGGGGCTTTACTTGACTGGATAGAAAATCAGGAAGATTTAGATCATACCCGAATTTCTGTCTACGGCGGATCATATGGAGGATATATGGTATTAGCTTCTCTTGCACATTTCCCGGAAAGAATAAAATGCGGTATTGATGTTGTTGGTATATCCAACTGGATTAATTTCATGGAAAACACAAGCGACTACAGGAGAGATTTAAGAAGAGTTGAATACGGTGATGAACGAATTCCGGAAGTGAGAAAATTTATGAAAGAGATATCTCCAGTAAACAATGCATGGAAAATTCAATCTCCTTTGCTGATCTTTCAGGGTTTAAATGATCCCCGGGTACATTATAAAGAATCAGAGCAGATATTTCATCTGTTAAATAATCAGGGAAAGGTTATATGGTATTTGATGGCAACGGATGAAGGTCATGGATTTAGAAAAGACGATAACCTAAATTTACAACGGAATATTGAAGTTTCATTCCTTAGAGAATATTTATTCAAATGAAAATGTTACAATTGGTCATATTCACATGTTTGATTTTTGCAACTTTCTGTCATTCAGCGAGCAATAAAAAAATATTTATCGATGAAGAACTGATGGTTGCAGTTCCTGAATCGGAGTTATATGTTAGAGTCAGGGGCAATCGCCATGGGCCGCTGATTATTAATTTGCACGGTGGCCCGGGAGGTTATTCCGGTATCGACATTAAATTGATGGGGCCGAAACTGGAAGAGCAATTTCTGGTTGCCTACCTTGATCAACGTGGTTGTGGAAAATCCCCCGGATGTAAAGACAAATCCATGTTAACCATAGGGCAATACATTCAGGATTTGGATATTGTAATCGACTCCATACAAAAACGGTATCATAAAAGGAAAGTAAATCTGGTTGGAACTTCCTGGGGGGGAATGTATGGTTTTTTGTATCTCTTAAAAAACCAGGAAAAGGTAAATGCTTTTGCCTGTGTCGATGGAAAAGTGAATAGCTATTATCAAAACACT
>JAFGWG010000017.1 GCA_016937255.1 Bacteroidales bacterium | reverse complement strand
GCATCTTCTTTTTACCTAAACGCATATTTATTTGAGAAAAAAATGCTACATTTGAAACCTGAATAACCTATTGCAGTATAACTAGAAAAATCTACTCATGAAAAGATTCGTTTTTACGTCCATTATTCTGAGTTTTATATTCTCTGCTTTTCTTTTGAGTTCTTGTGATAAAGAAGAAGAAACAAATGCAGTTATCACCGTTAAGTACACTGCTGACACTACTCAGCTAGTACCTTATGCCCATGTGCGTCTTGAAAAATACGACGTAAATGTTGAAGGTCAATGTAATGAAGATGGTGTTTTTGAACACACATTCAAATTAGAAGCTATTCTTGATGTTAGTGCATGGCTTGATACATCTCAAACCGGTACTACCACTGAAAAATATGGTGAAACAACCATACGTCTGGTACCAGGAAAAACTGTTTATAAAACTGTTTTTATCAATTAAGTTTCTTAGAAACACCCTTGGCTAGTCGCCAAAATTCTATTTCTTTTTCGAAACAGGAATATTCAACAATGCATGTTTGCTCTCTGTTAATTGCAAGAGTTCTATTACTTTTTCATGTTCCATAAGCGATCTAGGTCGTGCAGCCAAATCTCTCCAAGCACAATACAGCATTATATTCTGAGCAACAAGACCCACATCTATTGCCGCCCACTCCAATCGCATTTCTTCTGTTCCGAAAGAAAACCGAGACACATCGGAAACCAACAAAAAGACCAACGGAGGAAGTTCCTCGTATTGGCTACCCAAGAAAAACGTACGGCCGTCGGTATCAGAAATCATTTTCAGAGCATGTTCCTTATAATCATACAGATATGTACCCTCAGCTTCAAAAACATATATATCTACATCCTGAGCATTAAGTGCAGATGCAGCTGTGCGTTTACCACTTTCGGGGCGATTTACTCCATTTGCTGCCCAGAGTATTTCAGACAGTATTTCATCTGAAAGCGGTTCTGAAGAGAATTCATGAGCTGAGCTCCTATTTTGAAACACCTCAAGAAATGAATTTTCGCCAACTGTATCGGGTGCATTTAATTTTTTAACTGTAGCATTTTGTCCATTACTCTTGATTGAAAGCAATGAAATTACAATGAGCGCAGGAAGAAATTTCATATAGCTATATTATTTTGTTGCTTCGTTATAGCAAGAGCGGCACAAAGGCTGGTAGGATTCCTTTTCCCCAAGTAGCACCTGTCTTTCATCAGAGGTAACTCTATGTGAATATTGCGCCAGAGAGCCACATTTCACACAAATAGCATGCACTTTGGTAACATATTCTGCAGCTGCCATTAACCCTGGAATTGGACCGAAAGGCTTTCCCTGAAAATCCATATCAAGCCCTGCTACTACTACTCGTATTCCACGATTTGCCAATTCGTTACATACCTCTGAAAGGCCAATATCAAAAAATTGTGCCTCATCAATTCCAATCACATCAACATCATTTGCCAATAGAAGAATATTGCTTGAATTTTCAACGGGAGTAGATGCAATTGCGTTTGAATCGTGGCTAACCACATCCGTTTCATGATAACGCACATCGATCTTTGGCTTAAATATTTCTACCTTTTGTTGGGCAATTTGGGCTCGTTTCAAACGACGAATCAACTCTTCGGTTTTACCCGAAAACATTGATCCACAGATGACTTCAACCCATCCTGTCCTTATTTGTCCCGATTGCTTTTCAAGAAACATAATTCAGCTTATAATCACGATTTCTTTTATTATCTTTGAAACCAGTAAATCTTCAACAAATATATAACAAGATCGCAAAATGGGAAGGGAAATTATTCAAAACAGCATTATTGACAAGCTCGAAACCATATTGAGCCTAGTGGCAAACATCAATTCAAAAAGTGGAATTATTCCGCAAATTGACATTGACTTGCTTCAAGAACATATTCGAAAACTCTACCAGGATGTTCAATATCTTGATGATGAGAATCAAAAATGGAAAAATGAGCCTCGCAAAATAAGGGATGAAAGCATTCGGAATCGTCCGGAGAATTTACCCCAAAGAGAAGAATCTGAGCCACCTGTTATTAAAAATGAGAAACCAGAAATAAAAGAGTCGGAAACACCGATTATTGAAAATACCATTGAAACAGTTGAAGAAGAAGTGATTTCTAATGAAGAGCCTTTTACTGAAGAAGAACCTGTACTTACCACTGAAGAGCCTATAAAAGAAATAGCGGAAGAAATCACAGAAGAGCCTGAAGAAATTATTGAAGAGCCAAAAGCGGAAGAAATTATTGAATCGGTTGAGGAAGAAAAAGAAATAATCGAGCCAGCAGAAGAGCCAAAAGCAGAAAAAGAACCTGCTCTTTTTGATGAACCCATGAGTGTTGCTGATCATTTCAGCAAAGAAGAAAAATCAATCAACGATAAAATGAGCGAGGGTACAGAAAAGAATGCTGTTCATCAAAATGCACAAAAGACTCCGGTCAGTAATCTTAAGACCGCCATTGGAATTAATGATAAATTCATGTTTGTTAACGAGCTGTTTCAAGGAGACATGAAAAGCTACGATATTTTTATTCGTGAAATCAACGACATGAACAATGGAAACGCTGCAATTAACGCTTATGGAACTAAACTTGAGCAATTGGGTGCCAATGCTGAATCTTCAGCTGCAAAGAAATTGGGTGATTATATTGAAAGAAGATTTTTGTAGAAACTGCTAAAATTTGTCACAATGGCAATAGTAAGCAGAATAATGAATAGAATTTTATGATGAAGCATGCCAACATTTTTATTGTTCTGTTAATTTGCGCGCTGATTAGCCGGGCGCAAGACACAAATTATGCGAGGCAAATAATGATGAAACTAAGTTCGGATAATTATTCAGGACGTGGTTATATTGATGGAGGAATTGATTCTGCCGCCAATTTTTTAGCAAATGAATTTGAGCGAATTGGCCTTTCTCCAATTAAAGATTCGTATTTGCAAGAATTCAGTGTAGAGGTCAATAATATTCTTGAGGCAAAACTCAGCCTTGATGGAAAGGAATTATTGCCCGGAAAGGAATTTATTCTGGACATTCATTGCTTGGATATGCAAGGAGAATTTAAATGCCTAATGCTGGATGAAGAAACCCGAACCAGCCCCAAGAAACTTTCAAAACTTAATAAAAAAGCAACTGGAAAGATACTCATTCTAAAACGCTATCAGGCTGCAGACAAAGATGCAAAAAATTGGTACGACTATATTGCCTATGCCAATCCATATCATGCTGCCGGAGCTATTATACTTGATTCTACGGGATTTGTGTATAGTGTTGCAAAATACTCAAACCTTCAAAAATATTTCATTGCCCGACTTCAACCTTCTGTTTTCCCTCAGAAAAAAGTAAAGAATGGCGAAATAAAAATTAATAGTGATTTAGTGCCCGACTACAAAGTAAATAATGTAATTGGGTATTTACAAGGACAAGAATATCCGGATAGTTTTATTGTAATCTGTGCCCACTACGACCATGTAGGCAAAATGGATGAAGCCATTTTCCCCGGGGGAAACGATAATGCATCTGGAATAGCCATGATGCTTGATCTGGCAAAAAAAATTAAAGAATCAAGATTTAGACCAAGATACTCACTTGTATTAATGGCTTTTGCTTCAGAAGAAATTGGATTGAAAGGCAGTACATTCTTTGTAGAAAACCCAATGATTGATCTGGATAAAATTCGCTTTCTAATTAATCTAGACATGGTAGGTACCGGCAGCGACGGCATTACCGTCGTAAATGGTGGAAAGTTTGAAAAAGAGTTCGATTTGATGGTAGACATCAATGAGAAGGGCAGCTATCTGAAACAGGTTAAAAAACGAGGAGAATCTTGCAATAGCGATCATTGTCCGTTTTATCAAAAAGGAGTACCTGCAGTTTTCATTTACACTATGGGACAAGAATATTTGGAATATCATACTGTTGGAGATAAGCCAGAGCGGGTGCCGTTAACCAAATATGATGGCCTTTTTCAGCTACTTGAAGAGTTCATTTACTCATTATAAGCAGTCAATATGAAAAAAACTTTTTTTATTCTTAGCCTTATCCTGTCATCGATGACCGTTTCATCACAAATTGATAGTTTGCTTAACGTTAGTTTTGGCGCTGATTTTATGAGCAGTTATGTTTGGCGCGGGCAAAAACTTAGCTCCTCACCAGCTATTCAGCCTTCTATGGAATTAAGTCTGGGTAATTTTACTGTTGGAGCATGGGGCTCATGGCAACTCAACGATTACTGGCATGAAACCGATTTGTATTTGGGTTATGAAAATGATTTTCTCATGCTTGGCGCTATCGATTATTTCACCCTCGATGAGTTCTATCCCATTTCATTTATTAATTATACTTCGGGAGAAAGCGCCCATATTCTGGAAGCCTATGCTGGCTATCCCGGGAGCGACAAAATACCTTTTCAATTGGCATTCTATTCCACGTTTTTTGGAGATCTTGACGATGATGATAATGAGCAATATTCTTCATTTATTGAGTTGGCCTGGCTATTTAGCATAAAAGAAACCGACGCCAAACTTCGCATGGGCATTACTCCAAATGGTGGCATGTATGCCGATAATGCAGCATGGGTAGAAGCCGCATTCTGCCTTGAAAAAGAAATTGAAATTCATAAAGATTTTTCTATTAGCGCACAGAGTCAACTGGTATATAATCCTGATCTTCAGGATATTTATCTGGTTTTCGGGCTGGGCTGTTATTTTTAATTATGGGTAAATTAGTATTGGTACCGGTTCCGATTGGAAATCTATCCGATATCACCCTCAGGGCACTTGAAGTTCTGAAGGAAGCTGAAACTATTTATTGCGAAGACACCCGTACAACCGGATTACTGCTGAAACATTATGATATTGAAGGAGGAAGACTCCGATCTTTTCATCTTCATAACGAGCATTATAAAACAGATCAATTTAGTGATGCCATAGCCTTGGCTAAAATGTCTGCTTTGGTGAGCGATGCCGGCTCTCCGGCAATTAGTGACCCGGGATTTATGCTTGTGCGGGCTTGCATTCAGAAAGGAATTGAAGTAGAAGCTTTGCCCGGGCCAACCGCACTTATTCCTGCAATATCTGCCAGCGGCCTACCTTGCGACCGATTTCATTTTGAAGGCTTTTTACCACAGAAAAAAGGACGGCAAAAGCGATTGCAAGAAATGGCTGAATTGAAAATAACTTTGGTTTTTTACGAATCGCCACATAGAATTATCAAGCTACTCAAAGAACTTTCGGAGTACTTTGGAACGGAAAGACAAATAAGTGTTTCTCGTGAAATTAGTAAAATGTACGAAGAACATATCCGCGGAACTATTGCAGAAGTTTTGGAAAATCTAGAAAACAGAGATCAAGTGAAGGGTGAGATTGTTGTTGTTGTGGCTGGGGCGTAAACTCAAGCGATTTATATTTTGAATTTTCCGTATTGGTATTTGTTTTTGGCACAATATTCATGCGGCTCCCGAATATTGTGCCAAAAACATGTCTTGTTGTATAATAGCCCCGCATTCGCTCATTTAAAACTGTCAGACAACCTACGCGGCACTATAGATTTAGGTGTCTGACAAGTTTATTGGCTGGAAAACAGAGATCAGGTAAAAGGAAAGATTGTTGTTGTGGTAGCGGGGCGTAAACTTATAAGCCAAGTGCCTTTATATCCCGATAAGTTTGAGCATCGTCTAAATTAAATTCCTTCCACGATTTATCGTCATATTCGGTAACATACCAACTCATTTCCCATTTAAGAGTTTCGCGATAAGATTTCAGATCCGTTCTTGAATTGTGAAAATTTCCACGATTCCGAAAAAGCCCACTAGGCTCGGCAACAAGCAGCGCTTCATACACAATGGGGTTGGCATTGCTATTCATTTTCATCAGATATTCATAATCGGCATCGTTAGGATTACGCGTATTGTATTTGGCAATCAGCACATCCCAGTTTGTTGATCCAAGCAGAATAATCATCAAGAAGAAAGACCATGAGTTTATACGAATCAGATACCACATGCTTTTCTTTGTACCAATTTTATAGAATGTACTTATGAGGCCAACAGCAGTAAGAACCAACCAAACATAAACACCAATTCTGCGATAAGTAAGGCTATACTCAGAAACATACATTTGGTTTCTGTATGCTGTAGAGATCAGCATGATAAAATTTTGTGCAAGCCAAGCAAATGCTAGAATACGAAACGCTTTTGATCCGCCTGAGTCTTTGAAAAAATTAAGCTGCCCGCGGAAGAGATACATGGTGATGAAAATCACCAGAACCACTGAAAATATTAGATTTCCTACGCCTTTGTGCACATATTCGCTGTAAGTAATTCCATCGGGCAGAACTGATCCGCCAAACATGAAACTCAAATCAAGAGAATTAAGCATGAGGAGTAAAATATTGAGTATCGCTAGAAAAACAACACCAATAATTGCTTCCATTTGCACCGGAATGGCAAATCCAAGAAATGCATTGGGTTTTGAATGTACTTTTTCTTCATTCAAATTTGCAGATTCTAGCGCGTCGGTATCATGCAATTTTTTATTGTGACGAATTTTAAAGAAGCCATACATTAGTAGAAAGCCCAGAAATGTAAATGTAAGCCATTGAATTGAAATAAAGTCGAGATTGATGCGATCGGTAAAATCTTTAAATAATGGATTGGCTCTACGATAAATAACAAAGAAAAGTGCTATAACAAGAAATCCTATTATTCCAATTATTAATTTTGTAGAGAAATCGACAAAAACACGTGGCTTTTTCTTTCCTTCTTCCTCCTCAAGTTTTGGTACGGGTGGTTTACGATCAACCAAATCGAGAATCAAATACACAAACGAAGAAAGATACGAAAAGATAGAAGCAAAAAATGAAAAGAAAAACGAAGATTTCTGATACAGACTATTTACAGCGAGCATTGACAATGCAACAATATTAGCCAAAACAGAAATCACTGTTCCATGAAGCATTACAAAAACTCCACTTAATAAAGATAAGCTGGCAATGATTAACCAGCGTCTATCTGTAATCACATCACCTTTTCTATATCCAAGCAAAAACACCAAAACCATACTAAAAAGCAGGTAATTAATACCCGGCAATTGCTTATAGAAGAAAAAGCTATACAATAATGTAGCTACGATAATAATAATGTCGTTTCTTTTCATGGCTCGAGGTTTTATGATGCATATTGCACCCAAATTATTTTAAGCAAACGCAATTTGATAAAAATTATTGAATTGGACAAAAAAAAGACCGCAAAAAGCGGTCTTCGGAAGATATATTCTTATTAATCTTCAAGCTTCATATTAGCAATTCCCATATTGGCATATACACCCTGATCGAGTTTTTCCTTAATCTCGGTGAAAGCGTTAATGGTATATTCAACATCCTCAAGGCTATGGCTAGCAGTTGGGATGATACGAATAAGCAATTGTCCTCTAGGAATAACAGGAAAAGTTACCAAAGAACAGAAAATCGCATAATTCTCACGAAGATCAACAATAAGGTTGGTACCTTCTTCAACCCCACCCTGCAAGAAAACAGGAGTTACGCACGATTTTGTTTTACCAAGATCAAATCCCCTAGCACGAAGACCATCCTGAAGAGCATCAACAATTGTCCATAGTTTTTCACGAAGAGACGGGTCAGTTCTTAGAAGATCAAGACGCTTTAATGCACCTTTAACCATAGGCATGGGCAAAGACTTTGCGTAAATTTGTGAACGCAGGTTATAGCGTAGAAAATTCACTACATTTCTATTGGAAGCAACAAAGCCCCCAATTCCAGCCATTGATTTCGCAAAAGTTCCAAAATAAATATCCACATCTTTTTGCACGTTGAAATGCTCATCAGTACCGGCACCTGTTTTTCCCATGGTACCAAATCCATGTGCATCGTCAATTAGCAAGCGGAAATTATACTTCTTCTTCATTTCAACAATTCCTGGAAGATCTCCAAGGTCAGCTGTCATTCCATACACTCCTTCGGTAATTACAAGAATACCACCACCGGTTTGATCAACAACTTTTTGTGCGTGTTGCAATTGTTTTTCAAGGCTTTGCATATCGTTGTGCTGATAAACAAAACGTTTCCCAATATGCAACCGCATTCCATCGATGATACATGCGTGAGCTTCTGCATCATAAACAATAACATCTTTACGATCTACCAGAGAATCGATAATACTTACCATGCCCTGATATCCATAATTCAAGAGAAATGAATCTTCGCGACCCACAAATTCTGCCAATTCGCGCTCGAGTTGTTCATGAAACTCCGTTTGACCCGACATCATACGAGCACCCATAGGATAGGCCATTCCGTATTCAGCTGCAGCATCTGCATCTGCCTTACGAACTTCAGGATGATTGGCTAAACCAAGATAATTGTTCAAACTCCAGGTTAAAACCTCTTTACCTTTAAATCTCATTCTGGGGGCAATTTCACCTTCCAGTTTTGGAAACATGAAATATCCGTGAGCGAATTTGTAGTATTTACCCAGCGGGGTATCGTCAATATTGAATTTTTCAAAAATGTCCACTGTTTTGTGTTTTTGAGTTAAAAATCTAGGGCAAAGGTAATATTTATTCAATTATATGTCTTGCTATAGGCATTTTCCACAATCGAAAAAAAATAATGTACATTTGTATTATCAGCAAAACGAAGTGAGATGTCAAAAATAAAACAACTATCTAGGCATATAGAAAAGAAGGCCAACACGAAGCAAGATATATACATGAATACGCTTGAGGCTTTTAACCTGCTTAAAAAAGAAACCGAATATATCGTTGAAGATTTACGTAAAAACATGGCTAATCGCAAACGAGTTATTCCATTAGTATTTAATGATCGTGGTGATTTTGAATTCGAACTTCAGTTTGCCGGCGATGTTCTTATCTTCTATATGCACACCAATGTTTTTGATTTGGGTCGTCACCATGAAACTTCGCGCACACATTATGTAAGAGACGATAGCGATCGACGTTTTTGCGGCATCATTCACATTTATAATTTCTTAGCCGATTCATTTAAGTACAACAGATATAACGATTCCGGCATTCTAATCGGAAGAATTTTTGTAAACAAAGACAAACATTTCTTTATCGAAGGCAAAAGAGAAATGAATCAGGCAGCCATTAGTTTTTCAAGCGACAAAGTAAGTGCTGCAAAAATTCGTAATATTTTACTCCAATCTATTCTCTGCACAGTAAATTTCGACCTTCCTTCTCCAAGTTTTGAAAACATTCAGGAAGTAAATGTATATGACTTTGAAAACGCTGTTGGACTTAGTAGGATAAAAACAAGTAAACGACTGGGATTTAAGTTTCAGGCAGAAGAAAAGAAAATTCTTTAGTTTTTTTTTGAAATATTATTTGTCAATAAAAAAAAATATATACCTTTGCAGTCCGAAATTTAATCGCCCGTTCGTCTAGTTGGCCTAGGACGCAAGGTTTTCATCCTTGAAATCAGGGGTTCGAATCCCCTACGGGTGACAAAAAAGGATAAAAAAAATGGCAAATCATAAATCAGCCTTAAAGAGAGTACGCAGTACTGAAAAAAGAAGAAATTATAATCGCTATTATGCGAAAACGATGAGGAATGCTATTCGTGTTTTCAGACAGATTGAAAAGAAAGACAAAGCAGCAAAACAGCTCACCGGATTAATTTCCCTGATTGATCGCAACGCCAAGCGCGGCGTTATTCACAGAAATAAAGCTGCCAATCTGAAGTCGAAATTGACAAAGAAATTTAACAACCTCTAGTCCCGCTTCCTGCGGGATTTTTTTTACCCTTTCCTCTACAATTTTTCACAAAATTAAACTTTCATTGCTGTTATTTCAAGCAGCTTACAGCTACCTTCTTTACATTTTTATTAGATTTGCAAAAAAAACAGAATGAAAGAGATTCGAATGGTTGATCTGAAGGGTCAGTATGAAAAAATTAAACCCGAAGTTGATGCCGCACTGGCAGAAGTAATTGACAATACCGCTTTTATTAATGGACCCGCAGTAAAAAGCTTCCAATCTAATCTGGAAAAATACCTGGGCGTAAAACATGTTATTCCTTGTGCAAATGGAACCGACGCGTTACAAGTCAGCCTCATGGCTCTTGATCTGAAACCAGGCGACGAAGTTATTACGACTACTTTCACATTTATTGCTACCGCCGAAGTTATTGCGCTATTAAATCTCACTCCTGTTTTGGTAGATGTTGAAAAAGACAGCTATAATATCAGCATAGAAGCCATTAAAAACGCCATTACACCAAAAACCAAGGCCATTATTCCTGTTCATTTATTTGGACAATCTGTTCCGATGGACGAAATTATGAATCTTGCCAAAACACACAATATTGCTGTTATCGAAGACGCCTGCCAGTCAATTGGAGCAGGATATACCGGTAAAGACGGAATGTATCGCAAAACTGGGTCCATTGGTGATATGGGCTGTACCAGTTTTTTCCCTTCTAAAAATCTTGGTGCATTTGGAGATGGAGGAGCAGTATTTACACAAAATGATGCATTAGCTGATAAATTGAGAATGATTGTTAACCATGGCATGAAAGTGCGTTATTATCACGACGAAATTGGGATAAATTCGCGTCTCGATAGCATGCAAGCTGCCATTCTCGACATTAAATTGCGTCATTTGGATGAATATGCTGCTGCCAGAAGAAAAGCCGCCGATTATTATGACAATGCTTTCAAAGACCGTGAAGAAATCATCACTCCTTACCGCTATGAAAAATCGGATCATGTTTTTCATCAATATACACTCGTTGCAAACGGAGTTGACAGAAACAAACTGATTGAATATCTCAACAGCAAAAATGTTCCAGCCATGATTTATTATCCGGTACCTCTTCATCAGCAAAAAGCATATCTGGATCCTAGATATAAAGATGGTGATTTCCCAAATTCAGAATATCTTTCTCAAAATGTTTTTTCACTCCCAATGCATACCGAGCTGGATGATGAGCAATTAAAATATATTTGCGATTCGATTATTGATTTTCTAAACGCGCAGTAATATGAACCAATATTTTCTTCACGAAAGCAGTTTCATCGACGAGAATTGTGAGGTTGGCGAAGGAACCAAAATCTGGCATTTTTCGCATATCATGAGTGGGTGTAAAATTGGCCGAAACTGCAATATCGGACAAAATGTTGTGGTTTCTCCAGGGGTTGTTTTGGGCAATAATGTTAAAGTACAAAACAATGTATCTATTTACACCGGAGTTATTTGCGAGGATGATGTCTTTCTTGGACCATCAATGGTTTTCACCAATATCACTAACCCAAGATCTGCAGTTATTCGCCGCGACCAGTATGAGAAGACAATAGTTCGTAGAGGTGCAACCATAGGAGCAAATGCAACCATTGTTTGCGGAAATAATATCGGCGAATTTGCATTTATCGGTGCCGGTTCGGTTATTACCAAAGAAGTTCCCGCTTACGCATTATTGGTTGGAAATCCTGCCAAACAGATTGGGTGGATGAGTGAATATGGTCATAGACTACACTTTAACGAAGAAAATATTGCCATTTGTTCTGAAAGCAAAGAAAAATATCTGCTCGAAAACGGGAATGTTCGTAAATTAGCATCATGAATACAGCAAAAAGATTTGCCATGATTGGCGCTGCCGGCTATATTGCCCCTCGCCACATGAAAGCCATAAAAGACACTGGCAATGAGCTGGTGGCGCTGCTCGACCCCTACGATGGCATAGGCACTATTGATTCTTATTTCCCTCAAGCTGATTTCTTTATGGAATCTGAGCGTTTCGATCGTCATCTAGACAAACTCCGTCGTTTGGAAAACAAAAAGATTGACTATGTAAGCATCTGCTCTCCAAATTACCTACACGATGCTCATATTCGTCTTGCTCTACGCAATCAGGCACATGCCATTTGTGAGAAACCATTGGTTCTTAACCCATGGAATATTGACTCTCTTGCTGAAATTGAAAAAGAAAGCGGAAAATCTATATTTACCATCTTCCAACTGCGTTTGCACGAATCAATTATTAAGCTGAAGAAGCAGATTGAAGCAAATCCTTCAGACAAAATTTACGATATCGACCTCACATATATTACAAGTCGTGGAAATTGGTACGACTGGTCGTGGAAAGGCGATATCAGCCGTTCAGGAGGAATTGCAACCAATATTGGAGTTCATTTTTTTGATATGCTAACTTGGATTTTTGGCGATGTGCAAAATCAGAAAATTCATATTGATGCCAAACACAAAGCTGCCGGATTTATGCAGCTTAAAAACGCCAATGTTCGCTGGTTTTTAAGTATTGATTCCAACGATATCCCAAAAAGCGTTAAAGGGCAAAAACGCACTTACCGTTCCATTCAGATGAATGGCGAAGAAATAGAGTTTTCAGATGGCTTCACCGAGCTGCATACTGAATCATACAAAAACATTCTTAGCGGAAACGGATTTGGATTATCACATGCCCGCTCTTCTATTAAAACTGTGTATGAGATTCGCAACAGCAAAGTTTGCGAAGCCACTGAAGATTATCACCCATTTGTAAAAACGACAAAGAAATAAAGACATGAATACGTACGAAAAACTTCTGCAACACCAGACAAAACTATCTGTTATCGGACTTGGCTACGTAGGCTTACCCATTGCTTTGGAATTTGCAAAGCACATCAATGTAATCGGCTTTGATATTAAAGAAGAGCGGGTTGAATTAATGAAAAAAGGACTTGATCCGAGTAAAGAAATTAATTCTTTGGAATTTGAAAACCGAAGCATTGAATTTACTGCTGATATTGAGAAGCTAAGAGAAGCTACTTTTCATATTATCGCTGTTCCTACGCCTATTGACGAACATAACTTACCCGATCTCACACCTCTGGTAAAAGCAAGTGAAAGTGTTGGGAAAATATTGAAAAAAGGAGATATCGTGGTTTATGAATCCACTGTATATCCTGGTGCAACGGAAGAAGACTGCATTCCTGTTCTGGAAAAAGTGAGTGGACTTAAGTATCCTGAAGATTTTTGCGTTGGGTATTCACCCGAGCGCATCAACCCGGGAGATAAAGTTCATACCCTAACCAATACCGTAAAAATTGTTTCAGGTGATAGCCCAGAATCGCTGGATATTATTGCAAAAACCTATGAGTTGGTTATTAAAGCCGGTGTACATCGTGCCCCCAGCATTAAAGTTGCAGAAGCTGCCAAAATAATTGAAAACACCCAGCGCGATATCAACATCGCATTGATGAATGAATTATCCATTATCTTCAACCGCATGGGCATTAACACTTTCGATGTATTGGAAGCTGCCGGAACCAAATGGAATTTCCTCAAGTTCTACCCCGGTCTTGTTGGTGGCCATTGTATTGGAGTTGACCCTTATTATCTTGTCTATAAAGCTCAGGAATTCCGCTATCATCCTCAAATTATCCGATCAGGACGTTTTGTAAATGATACCATGGGCTTTTATATTGCAAAACAACTCGTAAAAAAACTTATTGCTACAGGCACCAATGTTCTCGACAGCAGAGTTCTGCTTAAAGGAGTAACATTTAAAGAAAATGTGTCTGACATTCGCAATTCAAAAGTAGTAGACGTGATAAAAGAGCTGAACTCTTATGGTGTTAATGTCGATGCTATTGACCCCTATGCAGATCCTGCGGAGTTTGAAGAAGAATACAAATTGGAACTGAAAACTGAAGCTACTGGAAAATACGATGCAGTGATTATTGCCGTTATGCATGATGATTATCTGAATTATACAGAAGATGATCTCAAAAAACATCTCAAAAACGAAAAAGGCATTATCATTGACGTTAAAGGCTATCTTAAAGGGAAAATTAACAATCTAACATACTGGAGTTTATAATGATGAAAGGCAATATTCTGGTTAGTGGTGGCAGTGGATATATAGGTTCTCATACTTGTATTGAACTTATAAATAGCGGCTATAAACCAATTATTGTCGATAATCTATCCAACTCCGATATTCAAAGTCTTGATCGAATTGAGGAAATTGCAGGAGAACGTCCTGAGTTTTTCGAAATTAATCTTTGCGATCGCGAAGCACTGAACCAAATTCCAAAAAGCCTGAGAATTGACGCACTAATTCATTTTGCTGCTTTCAAAAGTGTTAATGAATCGGTGGCTGACCCTTTGATGTATTATCACAACAATCTGGAATCACTGGTAAATATTTTGCGTTTTTGTACTGAAAGGAATATTGAACATCTGGTATTCTCTTCATCATGTACCGTTTATGGCGACGCCAAAGAACTGCCGGTTACGGAAGAAACTCCGTTGCAGAAAGCCTCATCTCCCTATGGCAACACTAAGCAAATCAGTGAAACCATCATTTTAGATTATTTGAAAGTTCACCCGGAACTCAATACTATTTCTCTTAGATATTTTAATCCTGCCGGAGCACATCCAAGTGCAAAAATCGGAGAACTTCCGAGAGGAATTCCAAACAATCTGCTGCCATATTTAACTCAAACTGCAGTTGGATTACGAGATGAACTCAAGGTATTTGGAGGAGATTACAATACCAAAGATGGCTCTGCAATTCGCGATTATATACATGTAAGTGATCTTGCCGAAGCCCATTTAAAAGCTTTTGAGTTTATGAAAAGCGGAAAAATGACTTCCAACTACGATCTCTTTAATTTAGGAAGTGGAAACGGATACACGGTACTTGAAGTGATTAAAAGCTACGAAAAGGTGAGCGGAGAAAAACTTCCTTACCAAATTGTAGATCGTCGCCCCGGAGATGTGGAAAAAATTTGGGCATCAACCGAAAAAGCTGAGAAAATTCTTGGATTTACACCTTCTCGCGGCATCGACGATATTACCAAAAGCGCTTGGGAATGGGAAAAGCACTACAGAAAAAACATTGAAAAATCAATATCATGAACAGCATAATCATCACCGGTGGTGCCGGATTTATTGGTTCGCACCTAATTCACAGAATGGTCAAAAAATATCCCGACACCAAAATCATTAACCTTGATGCATTAACATATGCTGGGAATCTTGAAAATCTGAAAGATATTGAAAACGAAAGCAATTATAGTTTTGTAAAAGTTGACATTTGTGATTTTGATGCAGTTATGGCAGCATTCAGAAAATATAAGCCCGATGGCATTATCCACCTCGCTGCTGAATCGCACGTTGATCGCTCTATAACCAACCCCATGGCATTTGTAAACACCAATGTTATCGGAACTGTGAATCTGCTTAACGCTGCTCGAGAGCTATGGAAAGACAATATGGAAGGAAAAAAATTCCACCATGTTAGCACCGATGAAGTATTTGGTTCTTTGGGTGATACCGGATTTTTTAAAGAAAGTACAGCCTACGATCCACGCAGTCCATATTCAGCTTCCAAAGCTTCAAGCGACCATTTTGTTAGTGCTTATCATCACACTTATAAGATTCCGGTTGTTATGACCAATTGTTCCAATAATTACGGTCCATATCAGTTTCCCGAAAAGCTGATTCCGCTCATGATTAATAATATTCTTCTAAAAAAAGAACTCCCGATATACGGCAAGGGACTCAATATTCGTGACTGGCTCTATGTTGAAGATCATGCTGCTGCTATCGATCTAGTTTTCCACAAAGGCGAATTGGGAGAATCTTATAATATTGGAGGCAAAAATGAATGGAAAAACATTGATTTGGTACACTTACTTTGCCGCCAAATGGATGAAAAACTTGGACGCGAAAAAGGAGAAAGCGAAAGCCTGATCACTTATGTAAAAGACCGTGCAGGACACGATATGAGGTATGCCATCGATAGCCAAAAAATTGAAAAAGAATTAGGCTGGTTTCCCTCACTCAATTTTGAGGAAGGATTGTCTAAAACCATTGACTGGTACCTGAATAATAAAGACTGGCTTAAGAGGGTTACTTCAGGCGAATATGCGAAGTACTATCAAGATATGTACAAAAACCGAGAGGTATGACAGAACAGATCAAAGACAAAAGCTTTATTGTAACAGGCGGTGCCGGTTTTATCGGCTCACATTTGTGCGAGCACTTGCTTGAAAATGGCGCAAAAAAAGTCACTGTTATTGATAATCTGCTAACCGGAGATCTTAAAAACATAGAAAATCTTCATGTTTATCCCTCTTTTGAATTTGTGGAAGCAGACATTAATGATCGGGATCAAATTGCACCTTTCTTCAAAGATGTGGATATTGTATTTCACGAAGCAGCGCTGGGTAGTGTACCTCGCTCGGTAAAAAACCCGGTGAATACCGACTTCAACAATAGCCACGGATTTGTCAATATTGCTTTTCTTGCAAAAGAAGCCGGAGTACAGAAATTTGTTTTTGCATCTTCTTCTTCTGTTTATGGCGACGACAAACGACAACCCAAAATTGAAACGCATACTGGCAAAGCATTGTCACCCTACGCCATTAGTAAAAAAAGCAATGAATTGTATGCTGAGCTCTTCGCCGATTTATATGAGATGGATATCACAGGGCTGCGCTATTTTAATGTTTTTGGGCCAAAGCAAAATCCGGAAGGTCCATATGCTGCGGTAATTCCAATTTTCATTGACAAGATGCTTAAAAATGAAAATGTGCCTATTTATGGCAATGGAAAACAAAGCCGCGATTTCACTTATGTAAAAAACGTGGTTCACGCCAATATTCTGGCTGCATTTACACCAAATTATGAAACACGATATCGCATAATCAATATTGCAAATGGTGGATTAAACAGCGTGAACGAATTATTTGATACTCTAAAAAATCTCATTGGAGGTCATTCCGAAATCGAATATTTTGATGCCCGAAAAGGAGATATTTTTACTTCAACCGCCAATATAGAAAAAGCGAGAAACATATTAAACTATCAGGCAATATACAGTTTGCAAGAAGGGCTTGAAGACACTGTAGCCTGGTACAAAAGTCAACAATAATGTCTTTTTTGAAAGGCCTTTTCACTTCCTCTAAAAACGCCCCCAGTCTTGCAGAACTGGAAACGGATATCCATTCGCATTTTTTACCCGGAATTGATGATGGATGTAAAACCTTAGAAGAATCTGTTGGTTTATTAAAGCAATATAGCAACGTAGGCATTAAACGTGTGGTTTGCACCCCGCATATACAAAAGGAATTTTATAAAAACACAAAAGAAACCATCAGTAAAGCTTTTGTAAGTCTTCAAGATGCCATGAAAGAAGCGGGACTTAATCTTGAGATGTATTACGCCGCTGAATATCTTATTGATGATCACTTTGAAGAGCTGATTGAAAAAGATGAAATTCTGCATTTTGGGAAAAGCAGATTTGTGCTTACTGAATTGTCTTATTTTACACCCTATCCCAGGTATAAAGAGATTATTAAGAAATTACAAAATAAAGGCTATACTGTTATTCTTGCACATCCCGAACGCTATTCCTACTGGCATTACAACCTCGACACACTCAAAGAATTGCATCGAGATGGGGTACTCATGCAAGTGAATCTTCCCTCGCTAACAGCCTATTATGGAAATACTGTAAGAAAACAAGTCATCACATTAATTAGAAAAGGGCTTATAGATTTAGCTGGCGGCGATATTCACAACCAACGCTACATGAATGCAGTAATAAATGTGCAAAAAGAAAAAGCCTTTGGCAATGCCATGAAATATAATGTGTTTAAGAATAAGTTGTTGTTTTAGTCATTCTACAGTCATCAGATGACTCAATCTGTAGCAAGGCAAGGTATGACACAAAATAACAACCTAACTACTTAGAGTACCCATAGTCATCGGATGACTTTGTGGAAATCGGAGAATATCGATATTTGATTTGTCATATTCAACCCACTCAGGGTTGTTTCCCTCATTTTTGTTTCCCGGGACTGCGTCCCAGGTTATTTATATTGAACTCCTTCGGTTCTTCTTCTGAGGTTTTTCATCACCTGACGCATTTAAAAATCTGCATTCCAACGTCCATCGCTACGTAAGATGACAATGTGGTGAGCTTGAAATCGCAGATTTTATAAAAACCTGACAGGTGGGGTGTTAAAAATAATAATTAATTAAAATAAATTATCGTTCCATAAATTTTATTATATTTGCAAAAACGAACGATAAATG
>JAFGWG010000016.1 GCA_016937255.1 Bacteroidales bacterium | reverse complement strand
TGCTCGTGGGGATCTCGCAGATGTTAAAAACAATATTTTGTAAACGATTTTTCTTTTACATAAAGCAGGCTTTACATATGTTTAGAATCAATGTCAGTTCGAGCGGAATCGAGAACATAATTGATTTAGTCAACCCAGAAACATGCACTGATTTCATAAACCGTGTCATTTCTGAATCGGACCTGTCTTAATCTATAATGTGTGCTGCCAAGAGATTGGCTAAATTGGTAGTTAATATATAAGTTGTTTTCTGTAGGAGCTTAGTTGCGTTTTGATCCTATATTCTTCACCATCAGCTTAAGTCTGGGTTCCGAGACAAAAATTACAATAATAAATATTATCAGCAGGATGGTATTAAAAGCCATTTGCATATTGGTCTCATTAGGCATAAGATGTTGTGCAAAAAGTACTGAAATATACCATAATCCAGCGCTAAGACCCATGTATATGAAAATCCTGAGCATGTCGTAATGCACTTTGTAATATTTCTGACCAAGTATATATGAAATAACCATCATAACAGCATAGCACGCAAAATTAGCCCATGCGCTTCCCATATAACCAATTTTTGGGATTAAGATAATATTTAATCCAACGCTGATTGAAGTGCCAATAATACTTATATATGCTCCAAATCTGGTTTGACCACTTAATTTATACCAAATGCTAAGATTATAAAAAATGCCTAGGAAAACATGGCTGTAAAGTAAGATGGGAACAACTTTTAAGCCGCTATAGAAGTTTTCGCCTACAAAGTACTTTACAAGGTTCATATACAGCATAATAGCTAGGAACAGGAAGGTCATGAGAATAACAAAATACTTCATAACATCGGCATAGACTTTTCGGCTGTCTTTTTCTTTTTCCATTGCAAAGAAAAATGGCTCAGCAGCATAACGGAAAGCCTGTATAAAGATGGACATCACTATGGCAATTTTAAATACCATTCCATATATGCCCAGTTGATAATTGGCTGTTTCTTCTGGTAAAATATATTTAAGTAGAACTCTGTCTATTGTTTCATTGGCCACGCCAGCAAGCCCGAGAATTAGGAGTGGAAAAGCATATCGAAACATTTTTTTCCAAAGGGCCACATTAAACTGAAAGCGAATTTTAAGAAAGTCAGGTGTTAGCAATAGAAATACAATGGCACTAGCAGCCAGATTGGCTACAAAAATATGCCCGATAATTGGTTCTCCGCTACTAATTGCACCAAAAATATAGGGTCCCCAACTGAAAGTATTATATGCATAAGGGACAAAAATCAGTAAAAATAAATTCAAACCGATGTTTACCCCAATATTAATCAGTTTTATTGTTGCAAATCGCATGGCTTTCTTTTCCGCTCTAAGTTTAGCAAAAGGAATGCTGGTGAAAGCATCGAGCCCAATAATAAGGGCAAAGTAAATAATGTATTCGGGGTGAGTTGGGTAACGTAGCATTCCTGCTATGGGGCCAGCAAGTGCAATGGCTGTTCCAATAAAAAGAGCAGTGCTAAAAAATATTCCGATTAGTGTTGTAGAATATACCTGTGTGTTATTTTTCTCTTTTTCATTGAAGCGAAAAAAGGCCGTTTCCATACCATAGGTGAGAATGACTATGAAAAATGCAACATAGGCATACATTTCTACATATACAGCTGCTTCTTCTGGTAAAAAAACACGACTGTATAAAGGAACCAACATGTAATTTAGCAATCTTCCCAGAATGCTGCTGATACCATAAATGGCTGTTTGCCCTGCAAGGTTTTTAATGCTGTCCAAGCGCACGTATTTAGGTCAAAAGTAATATTTTTTCACCGTAAATATTGTAATAACAATTAAAATAAGAATTACCTCTTTTTCTCTTCTTGATTTTCAGTTTTCTCTTTGTTTTTTTTTTTCAAAGTGAATCCTGTTTTTTTTATAAGAAAATATGAGGTGCCCAAGGCAATAATCAGACTGGCTAGTCCTATTAGTTTTTCCCAGGAAGTATTGTAATAATCAAGCACGATTATTTTTCGAGCAAGTGCAATTAGTGCTACCAAAATCACAAGCTCCACGTGAATAGAGTCGTCTTTCAAATACGCCTTAATGGTTTCTAGTAATTCAATTCCTATTAGTACAACTAAAAATGAACTGAATACTGGCATTAGGAATTCAGGTTCATACCATCCTTCAATAGGGCTTTGAAAAACTAATTTGAAGAAGTAGATGCCAAGATCGATAACCGAAATAAGCAAAATTGCTGCGAGAAAAACAATAAGAATAAAAACTATTATTTTTTCAATTATGCGAACAATATTGAGCATATTTTTCATGGGAAATTATTGGCCTAAATATGCTTTTAATAACTTACTTCTGGAGTTATGTTTTAATCTGCGAATGGCTTTTTCTTTAATCTGGCGAACACGTTCGCGTGTCAAATCAAATTTGGCGCCGATTTCCTCTAGGGTTAAGCCATGGTTCATACCAATTCCAAAATACATATTGATGACATCACGCTCTTTTTCGCTCAGTGTTGAAAGTGTTCTTTCAATTTCTTTGCTTAAGCTCTCGTGAATAAGAGTAGAGTCGGCTTTAGGGCTATCTTGGTTTTCAAGTAAATCAAGCATGCTGGTGTCTTCATCGCTGAGCAGAGGAGCATCAACTGAAACGTGACGACCAGATAGACGAAGAGTGTCAGCAACTTTATCCTCAGGTAAATCCATTTCTGTAGCAATCTCTTCAGCCGAAGGCATGCGTTCGTATCTTTGTTCAAGACGACTGGCCTGCTTACTTATTTTGTTTAGTGAGCCAACTTGGTTCAATGGAAGGCGAACTATGCGTGACTGCTCGGCAAGTGCTTGTAAAATAGATTGGCGAATCCACCAAACGGCATAAGAAATAAACTTAAAACCACGGGTTTCATCAAATCGCTGTGCAGCTTTGATTAATCCAAGGTTTCCTTCGTTAATGAGATCAGGGAGACTAAGACCTTGATTTTGATATTGTTTTGCAACGGAAACTACAAATCGAAGATTGGCTTTGGTAAGCTTTTCGAGGGCTGCACGGTCGCCTTGTTTGATTCTCTGAGCAAGTTGTACTTCTTCTTCAGCAGTAATCAGTTCCTCTTTACCTATTTCTTGTAAATATTTATCTAACGATGCGGTTTCACGGTTAGTGATTGATTTTGATATCTTTAGCTGTCTCATATTCTGCTTAAGTCTTTAATAATCAGGTGATTACAAATTAACCCGTTTGGGTATACAAAATTACAAAATTCATTTGACGAGACCAAAACTTTTTACGATGAATAGGGGAGTATTTTGTGAATTATATCCCAAACCCATAGTAGGCTTTCATCCCATTGGGGTAAATTCCTTCAATTAATACTCCTCCGCTTTGTCCAGTAAGTGCATTTTCGATGTCAGCACTGCTGTATATTGGCGTGCTATTAATACTGGTTACAATGAATCCGTTTTGTACTCCAGCACTTTTTAGTGCGCCATCGGACAATTCAACAACTTTGAGCCCGTGATCCAGTCTTAATCGGCTAAGTTCATCTTTCGAGGGTTCTTCAAAAGTGGCTCCGAGATAGGAAATTATACTTGCATCTTTGGGGTCTAATAGTTCTGATTCTCCTCTTCGGTTTTGAAGCTCAATGGTTTTGGATATTAATTTTTTACCTCGTTTAAATTCGATTTGAAGTTTATCGCCAGGACTATGTTCTGCAATGATTTCATTCATGCGTGAATTCTGATTGATTTTTTCACCATTGATGCTCAATATAATATCTCCGGCATCTATTCCTCCATTATATGCTGCTCCATTAGGAATAACTTCGGTTACATATAGTCCTTCAACGTCTTCGAGCCCATATTCTTTAGCAAGTTTGGAATCTACTTCAGCAACTGTTAGTCCTATATAAGCACGTTGAACGACGCCGAAATTCATTAAATCCAGCACTACTTTTCTGGCAATATTTGAGGGAATGGCAAAACTATATCCGGCATATGATCCCGTATTACTGGCAATGGCTGCGTTAATTCCAATTAATTCACCACGGGTATTTACAAGGGCTCCGCCACTATTGCCTGGGTTCACGGCAGCATCGGTTTGAATGAAAGATTCAACAGTTGTTCCTCCTCCAAGAATATTAATGTCGCGAGCTTTTGCACTAACAATTCCCGCAGTAACTGTACTCGTAAGATTAAAAGGATTTCCAACGGCAAGAACCCATTCTCCAACTCTTACTTCATCGCTATTGGCAAAAACGAGATAGGGGAGGTTTTTTTCTTCAATCTTAACTAAAGCCAGATCGGTTGAAGGGTCTGTGCCAACAAGTTTGGCTGTGTATTCCCTATTATCATTCAGTGTGATTGATATTTCCTGCGCGCCATTTACAACATGGTTGTTGGTTATAATATATCCATCATCACTAATGATCACACCTGAGCCGGCGCCCATAACAGTGCCTCCTCTTCCCTGATTAGGCATATTGAAAAAATCGTAAAATGGAGAGAAAAAATCATCGTAATATGCATTTTTTCGCTGAAAAGTAGTTTTGATATGAACAACTGCTGGAACTGATAGTTCTGCGGAGGTAGTGAATTCTGGAGGCGAACTTGTTTGTGTAGTCAGTTGTACGGGTGCACGATCGTTAATTTGTGGAAGTTCTTTTTTGCTTGTACCACTTCCACTTATTCGAAGTCCGACATATAGAGCTCCCATCGCCAAAAGTGCCCCGCTAAATCCAAATAGAAGACTCAATAAAACACTTTTTCTTTTCATAATTCACAAATTTTAGTTCTATACTTAAATTTAGTTCCTCTGTAGTAGCGGCGTATTCCCAACGTAGCAATCAGTTGAATTATTGTGTGAAACTACCTGTCAAATGATGTACTAAGATCCAGTTTTGTATGTCTTTTGACATTTTCTATATCAACGCCTTATTGATATAGACGAAATTTTTACTCAGGACTTTTATCGAAAAATTTGGACTGTATATTGGACTTTTATATACCTTTGTGGCGACTGACGAATGGTTGGGGAAATGCCAGAAAATAAAACAAAAAAAAGCGTGCGTATTTCAGGGAAACTGGCTATGATACTGGTTTTCGTTTCAGGTCTTGTGCTTGGAGGGAGTGGTGTATTCATTTATGAGTTGATCAAGAATCAAGCGGTTGAACACTCTCTCGTGCAAAACGACATGCAAAATCTTGATGAGGTTGACCTTGAAGATAGCAATGAGGTTGTTTATCAAATTGACACTAGTATTGTTTATCCAGATACTATCCCAGATTCAGAAGCGTATGAAAAAATCTGGAATTCATTGATTAAAGAGCCGGGTTATCGTGAAATGGATAGCCTATTTCTAGATTCATTGGTGAAACGAATATATTCTGATTCAGTCATGCAAACTCATCGTGAAAACTACGATATGAATCTTCAAAACGAAGAACTGCGTTCGGCAAAATATATGAATGTTGTTGTTTATACGCAATCCAATGATAGCAGTAAAACACTTCAAAACAATGCTACAGATCGATATTATGTAGAGTTTTGGGAGTCTCCGATAAATTTTGAAGGGTATGTAAAAACCGGGAAATCACTTAAGCTCTATAGTATTCAACCCAGCGAAGCAATTAGTTTGGTTTTGATTGATTTTATACTGTATATGAGGCGAAATGATAAATGGTTTGTTTTAAACGAAACTAGTCACGAAAAGTCCTTTCAACGGGTTATGAATATTTCGCTGCTGGAAATTCTGGCTGAAGTGCAATAAAGTGATTGATATTAGCGAAATAGAATATGAGTTTTCTTCTTACTATCATTTTTTATTAAGCATTTTCTAATGTTCATTTTCCAATATGTGCAAGATAAATCTTATTTTCGTAAAGAATTGCGTTGAACATTCAAAACAAAATTGAGTGAGTATTAGAATATCTAAATATCATGGTGCTGGAAATGATTTCTTAATCGTTGACCAGTTAGTCGGTGCACCATTTTTGGAACAGGATATCATTGCCCGATTATGTCATCGACGTTTTGGGATTGGAGCCGATGGCTTGATTTCTATGTCAAATGAGGGGGGCACAGATTTTACGATGGAATACTATAATAGCGACGGCAATCTTGCAGAGATGTGTGGCAATGGGGCTCGCTGTGCGGTTGCGTGGGCTGCTCATGAAAGTTGGATACAAGGGAATGCACGGTTTCTAGCCGGCGATGGTTTACATATAGGTGAAGTGCTGGATTCTGACGGACAGAACATGTTGATTCGGGTAAGTCTCACTATTGGTGTTGAACCCGAGTTGTTGGAAGATGGCACTTATTTCGCCAATACCGGAGTTCCTCACAATATTAGACTAATCGATGATGTGAATCTTGTTAATATAGAAGAGCAGGGGCAAATGCTTCGAAATTCAGAAATGTTTGCGCCTGATGGAGCTAATATCAATTTTGTAAGTCCTGCCAAAGATGGATATGATATTCGTACGTATGAGCGTGGAGTGGAGGGAGAAACATTGGCCTGCGGAACGGGTGTTGCTGCATCAGCGTTGGTGCTTCATACTTGTAAAAATGTCAATTATCCTATCATTTTACATGCTCGCGGGGGCACTTTAATTGTGGAAGAAAGTCAGGGAGTGCTAATGCTGTCTGGACCTGCACAAAAAGTATTTGATTGTGATATAGATCCTATTGCGTTATGATGAAGGGTGAAGACATTAATCTTAGGGCTCTCGAGCTAAAGGATGCCGATTTTATGTATGAATTGGAAAACAGAATGCAACTCTGGCATTTGAGCAATACTCGAATTCCAATTTCAAAATTGAGAATTGAAGATTTTATTGAGCGCTCCTCAAATGATTTGCTTAGCGATCATCAATGGAGAATATGCATTGAAGAAAATTTAAGTGGCGAATGTGTAGGGTTTCTCGATTTTTTCGATTATGACCCCGTTCATTTAAGGGCGTTTATCGGTATAATAATTACCGATGAAAAACAAAATAAAGGCTATGCTTCGCAAGCGCTGGAACTGATTTTGCCTTATGCTGCAAAGACTCTACGTTTGCATCAATTGGCAGCAGAAGTGCTTGAATTGAATGAAGCAAGTATCAGGCTTTTCGAAAAGGCCGGTTTCAAAAAGGTTGGATTAAAAAAAGACTGGGTATGGACTGGCGAAGCTTATGAAAATGAAGTATTATTGCAAAAAATATTATAGAGACTTATGAAAAAGAGAATTATTTGGGTAGTGTTGTTGGTTTTTATTGTGGGTGGTGGAATTTTTGCATATACTGCATATCGACAAATTTTTGGAGCGGGAATAGATCTTCATGGAGAAGAAGAATGGGTTTTGTATCTTGATAACGATGCAACCTATGAAGATTTTCTCGATTCTCTTCAAACTAGAGATGTGTTGAAATATGAAAGTACATTTATAAGACTTGCCTCTTATAAAGGCTTAAACGAAAATATGAAGCCGGGACGCTATGTTATTGTCAATGGAATGTCGAATAACACGTTGGTGAATATGCTAAGAAGCGGGAGTCAAAGTCCTGTGAAAATTACATTTACTAATATCCGTACTAAGGAAGATTTCGTTGAAGAAGTTGCTCCAAAACTTGCGTTTTCCAAGGAGGAATTGCTGTCTGCGCTTAATTGTGATAGTTTGGCTGCCAAATATGATCTGACAACAGAGAATATTATGGTGATTTTTATTCCAAATACGTATGAAGTATATTGGAATGTGAGTCCTGAAGATTTCATTGATAAAATGCATGCTGAGTACGAGAAATTTTGGACTGAAGACCGTGTTGCCAAAGCTGAGAACATTGGGTATTCTCCTGTTGAAATTTCTATCCTGGCCTCGATTGTTGCAGCAGAAACCAATAAGGTTGATGAGATGCCTAAGATTGCGGGGGTTTATATAAATCGGCTTCATAAAGGCTGGAAAATGGAAGCATGTCCAACTGTAATTTATGCCATGGGAGATTTTACCATTACCCGCCTGTTGAATAAACATCTTAAATACGAATCTGATTATAATACTTATATACACGAGGGATTGCCTCCGGGCCCCATTAATTTACCCTCACCTCAATGCATTGATGCTGTTTTGAATTACGAAAAGCACGATTACATGTTTTTTAGTGCAAAAGAGGATTTCTCAGGCTATCATAATTTTGCAAAAACCAATGCTGAGCACGAACGAAATGCCAGAAAATATCAGGCTGCCTATCGAGAATGGAAAAGAAACCAGAATGATTAATGAAGTTGGAGTTGAGAGATTAGAATTGAGACGTTTGTCTAGTATAATTAGTCAATCCTTAATAACCCCACTTTTTAAGCTGCAGATAATTGAAATATTTGCAAAAAGAGCCACCGAAAGGTTGGGTATAAAAATTTCTGCTTGAGTTTCTGCATCATTTTCTTTAAATTCCATGCTGTTGAAGCCATAAGGGCATTAATTTGGGCACCATCTTCACCTGATAGATAGTTTTGTTCCATTCTGAAGTCAGCTTTCAGATGCCCAATAATTGGCTCTATACCAGCTCTAGCTCTAAATTTCTTTCGTGTTTTCTGTTTTTGATAGTTTGTATCGCTTGCTTTAGGTCTTCCTGGGGTTATAATTTTTACGCCCATTATTTCTGCTTTCCCTTTTCCTCCTCTATCATAAGCCAGTTCTTGTGGGAGCTATATAGTTCCATTTTCAATCATAATCACAATATTCTCAATATCGCGATCTGCTCCGGTAGGATCATAGGTGACTTTCAAATTATATCCAAAAACTTTGCCCAGCGACTGCCAGAAAAAAGCAGTAAGGTTGCCGCGATAATCTTGAATTAACCCAAAAGTGGTTTTGCTTGTTTCTCTATAGATAAGTTTGAGTAGAATTTTTCCTTGCGTAAAAGTAAGTTTCACTAATTCTTCTTCAAACTGAGCTCTTAATTCGCCTTCAATTCGGTCGATTTCTTTTTCGCGCTGTCTGTCATTCTCAATAGAATTGAGATATACATTGTATTCATCAACTTTTTTACCAATGAAGCGAGCATAAGGATATACGCGTTTTACATACCTCACTAAACGACTAAAAGTAATGGCTTGTACTTTAGATTTGAAAATAATGGGGCCGAAAATTTTAACTGTTGGGAGCCAAAATAGAGGTACGGTATCTCCATCGAGAATAACAGCTTTTGTTACAATACCATTTACTTCACCATCATCGCCAGTTCTTTGCGCAGAAAGATTCAGCGTGACAAATAAAGAGATTAAAATGATAATTATCGATTTCATACCCATTATTTATATGGCTAATTTACAAAAGTTCTGCCAAACTCAGGCAACACGCAAGTGAAGTCCTGGATTTTTTTTCAGCTTGTTCTTTACAAAGCTTGCATTAATTTTCACTTTGCTGCCTTTTTCCGGCATATCGAACATCAGGTCGGTCATTAAACTTTCCAGAATAGATCTAAGGCCACGGGCGCCAAGTCTGCTTTCAATGGCTTTTTGGGCAATAAGCTTTAGCCCTTCAATATTGAATTCAAGATCTACACCATCCATTTCAAAAAGTGCGGTATATTGTTTTACAAGTGAATTTTTTGGCTCGGTTAAAATTCTTAATAACGCAGATTCGTCAAGAGGTTTTAAGTAAGAGATCATAGGAATTCGGCCAACCAATTCAGGGATGAGACCAAATTTTCTTAAATCATCGGAAGTGACATACTGCAGAAGATTTTCTTTGTCAATGGCTTCTTGTTCTTCTCCTTTTTTGTAACCAATTGTGCTGGTTTTCAGTCTGTTCGCAATTTTCTTATCAATGCCATCGAATGCTCCTCCGCAAATAAAAAGAATGTTTTGAGTATTTATTTGGATGTATTTTTGCTCGGGATGTTTACGTCCACCCTGAGGAGGAACATTTACAATAGATCCTTCGAGCATTTTTAGAAGAGCTTGCTGAACACCTTCTCCGCTAACATCGCGTGTAATGCTTGGATTATCTGATTTGCGAGCAATTTTGTCCAATTCATCAATGAAAATAATTCCGCGTTCTGCTGCTTTTACGTCGAAATCGGCAACTTGAAGCAAACGGGCTAGAATGCTTTCCACATCTTCACCTACATATCCTGCTTCGGTTAATGCCGTAGCATCAGCAATGGCGAATGGAACATCGAGAAAACGTGCAATGGTTTTTGCCAGCAGTGTTTTTCCAGTTCCGGTTTCTCCAACCAAAATAATGTTTGATTTTTCAATCTCAACATCTTTTTCTTTGGCATCAATGCGCTTGTAATGATTATAAACTGCTACCGACAATACTTTTTTGGCAAAATCTTGTCCGATAACATACTCGTCGAGAAAAGAAAAGATTTCTTTAGGCTTTTTTAGGGTGAATTTTTTGGATCCATCCTTTTTCGTCAATGAAACTTCTTCTTTTAAGATAATACGAGCCTGATCGACACATGCATCACAAATATTTGCATCGATTCCTGAAATAAGCAATTTTACCTCTTTGCGACTGCGGCCGCAAAAAGAGCATATATCGTCGTTTTTAGGCATAATGTTTATTTTTCTCGCTTAAGAACCTCGTCTATCATTCCGTATTCGAGAGCTTCTTCTGCTTTCATCCAATGATCACGGTCGCCATCTTTCCAAACTTTTTTGTAATCTTGCCCAGAGTGATTTGAAATAATCTGATAAAGCTCTTCTTTCAGCTTTTTAATCTCAGTGGCAATAATCTCAATATCTGAGGCTTGTCCTTCGGCTCCACCCATTGGTTGGTGAATCATAATGCGGCTATGTGTTAAAGCGGTGCGCTTACCATGACTTCCTGCACATAAAATAACGGCACCCATAGAAGCAGCGATACCTGTACAAATCGTAGCAATATCAGGACGAATATACTGCATGGTATCGTATATGCCTAGACCCGCATAAACAGAACCTCCTGGAGTATTTAGATAAATTGAAATGTCTTTGTTTGCATCTACAGATTCCAGAAAAAGCAACTGTGCCTGAATAATATTGGCAACAGTATCATCAATGGGAACACCAAGGAAAATGATGCGATCCATCATTAATCGTGAAAAAACGTCCATGGTGGCAATATTCAATTGACGTTCCTCAATAATGGTCGGTGAAATATATCCCGAAATTACAGAAGTATATTTGTCAAAAGCTTGACTGTTAATGCCACGATGTTTTCTGGCGTATTTCGAAAATTCATTTTGAATGTTCATGATCTTTCATTTAGTTTTTCTGCACTAAATTAAGAAATTCTTTCCATGTAGCTGTTTTTTCCTTAATGCTGCATTTTTCTTTAAATAGTGAAATGAGTTTTTGCTCGTAAATGCCATCGTAAATGCGCTTGATATCGTCTTCTTTTTGTGCAACAGATTGAATTACTTGGTCAATTTGCGCTTTGCTCTCTGGATTTTCTTCTTCATTAATATGACCCATGCCAATCAACTCTTTTATATGCTGACGAAATTCGTCTTGACCGGCTTTGATTTCGTATTTTTTAATGAGTTTGTTTTCAATAACCTGCCATTTTAAGTGCTCGGCATAAGAATCGAAGCCTTTCTCAATATCTTCATCACTTAATTCCTTTTCAGAGTTTTGCTTCAGCCATTTTTTTAGAAAATCTCCTGGAATTTCAAGTGAATATTTTTCTTTAATCGAATCTTGTGCTTCATAAAAAAACTGATGACCTGCTTCTTTATTATAGGTGCCAATAATATCTTCTTCAATGGCTTTACGGAGTTCTTCTTCGTTTTTGATTCCTTTGTCGGGGAATACTTTGGCAAAAAGTTCTTCATTTAATTCTGCAGGAATGATATTCATAATGGATACCATTTTCACGGCATACATTCCATTAAGTTTTTCAGTATCCTCGCCCTGAACGCGGAATAATTCAATGGCTTCGTCCTTTTCAGAAAAGATTTTATCTATATCAAACTCAATTTTTTCTTCTTTTTTGACGCCTTTTATGAGCTTTTGCATTTTATCATTAAGGTCGCGAACCCAGAAAGATACATGCTTGCGTAGACCATCTTCTTTTTCACTCTTATCATCGTTGAGTTCTATAAGTTCGCCATAAATAAACTGTCCTTCGCCTACTTCTTCGGTTTGTTCGAATTTACCATAGCGTTCGCGAATGTCGCCCAAGTATTTTTCAACATCTTCTTTGTCGGCTTTAATGTTGAATTTGGTGATTTCTATAGACTCATCAAGCTCTGGGTCTAATTCGGGAATTAGTGCAATATCAAAATCGAATGTGAAGCTCACAGCGTTGTCCCAATCGTTTTCTTTTGCAGTATCGTTGTTTAGAATTGGGTTTCCGAATATTTCTAAATTGTTTTCTTCAATATAATTGTAGATAGAATCGGACATAATTTTATGCACTTCATCAATAAGGGCAGCACGGCCATACATTTTATTGATAACTCCAAAAGGAACTTTCCCTGGGCGAAAACCTGGAATACTGGCTTTGCGTTTATACGAACGTAAGGTTTCGTCGAGCTTATCTTTATAGTCTTCAGGTACGATTTCCAACTTCAGAGTAGCAGTTAAATTACCTGTATCCGTTTTAGTAATATTCATTTCTAAGAGTTTATAGTAAAACAAATGCCCGCAAAGCGGGCTTTTTGTGCGGATGAAGGGACTCGAACCCCCACGCCTCTCGGCACTAGATCCTAAGTCTAGCGCGGCTACCAATTACGCCACATCC
>JAFGWG010000140.1 GCA_016937255.1 Bacteroidales bacterium | reverse complement strand
GAATCGTCGGCACTGGGAAGAGTGTGACGTTTGCCTCTGTCATCCATCGTCTGTCAAATCAGCGTTTTCTGCGTTCCATTCCACTTTGTGCCCTTATTTCTTTGTGTTCTCCGCGTGCTTTGTGGGAAATTAACCGCAATCTGCGAGAAATCATTCCTTCACAAACTTCACAGAATCTTCCTTGTCCTTATATTGAGCATGTATTACATATACCCCTCCTGCAAGATTTTCCACATCAATTCTAACCCGCAAAGTTCCCTCATCTAAATCAGAATAAACTCCTTCCCGTACAATTTTACCATCTTCAGAACTTATAAATAAACTCAGGTCTCCATTATCAGGAATAGAAATATTTATAGTTATATTTTCATCAGCAGGGCTTGGGTAAATAGATGCAATAAAAAACTCATCCAATAATGAATAACAAATAGTATTGTCTTCAGGCTTTTCGTCTTCCTGTCCGTAAGAATCTAATACAGTTCCCTCTACACAAATTGTGCGAATGTTTTCAGTCTCCGGTTTTAGAAATGCAGCGGTAAACGAATACGATGATTGTTCTCCGGGCAAAAGTAATCCCGACCAGCTTTCCCTCACGGGTAAATTACTTCCAATACGTGCATCAAGGGCAATATCTCTGATGTTTCGTGTTCCATTATTATAAAACTCAATGGTAAGATAAAGATAACCATTGCTGTCAGTTACCGCAATGCTATTGAGTACCAAATCGAGGGTGGATGGTATCACGTAGATATTTCCGTATGCCGTATCGGTACAGGTAAACTCATTTTCTGCGACCAGCATTACATTGAAAACACTTTCTGAATTATAGGTATATGCCGGATGTTCTAATGTAGATATTCCCCCATCACCAAATAACCAGTACCAACTATCTGCTCCTGAAGTATAATTATAAAACTGAACATCGAGAGGAGGTACACCATATTCTGGTATAACACTAAAATCTGCTATTGGGTTTGGATGCACAGTAATCTTTTCATTGGCAATTGCTGAGCAGCCATATTCTGAAGTAACAATAAGTTGAACAGAAAAAACGCCTTCATCAGGAAAGCTAGTACAAGCTATACTATCCCCAGTATTTGTGCCGGCTACATCAAAATCCCATTCACGACTCACAATGCTACTATACAAAACACTGCTGGTATCGGTAAAGCATACAATACGATTTTTGCAAGCGGTATCACTTATAAATCCAGCTGTAGGAAATGGATGAACGATTATCGATTTTTGAACACTATCGATACAACCATTAATGCTTTTATTTATCAGAAGAACATTATATGTTCCTATAGCATCGTACGTGTGCTGCGGGTTTTGCAACAAGGAATAATTACCATCTCCAAACTCCCATTTACGATATATAATTGGCGAATAAGTTGGCATATTTGTCAATTCCGTAAAATACGTTTTCTGCCCCAAGCAACTTTCATCATAATCAAAATCAGCAATTGGTGTGAGTCGAATATTCACCGGATATATTACCGTATCTGAGCAGCCATATATGTCGCTAATAATTAGAGTAGTATTATATATATCAACACTATCGTAGGTATGAGTAGGATTTTGCTGCGAACTGATATTGCCATCGCCGAAATTCCATTCCCAAAGAGCGATACTACCTTCTGCCTCATCGCTGCTGTCGCTAAAATTGATCAACTTGCCATTACAACCATTGAAAGGCAGAAAATCTGCACTAGGCAAATCGCGCACATGCACACTTAAGCTAGTGTCCGCATAGCAACCGGAATCGCTAAAAACCTCCAATGTAACCATAAAATCTCCGGCAGAAGCAAAGGCATGGTACGGATTACTTACAGTAGAAGAATCGCCATCATTAAAGTCGTAGAGAATATTATTAATGCCGTCCGGTGCCAGAGTATACGACATATCTACAAAATTGGTACTATCACCAAGACACACCGTTCCGTTGCTAAAAACAGCCACCGGCTTAACGCCTTTGATGGCAATATTTACAGTGTCAACAGCAATACATGAATTATTATTGGTAACAGTAAGGTAATACGTATCAGCAGTACTAATTACAATAGCACTATCAGAAGACCCGGTGCTCCAATTATAGGAATATCCGTTCCCCACCTCACTTTGAAGACTAAACAAATCTCCTGTGCAAAGGGATGTATCGGGGCCAAGAGAAGCAGTAAATGCAAATGAATCTATTGCAACTTGAAAATAATCGCGTATTACACATTGAGAGATTGCTGTATCAACAATTTCGACCCAATATAAACCTTCACTACTAATTAATAATGAATCACTTGTGTTTCCATCACTCCATTCTGTAGCAAAAGCAGAGCTTAGATTTGTTTTAATGTAAAAAGGGTTGAAGGTTGAAGCACAAAAAAAAGTATCTAATAGATTTGTATGAGATTTACAAATTAGTATTGTATCTGTAGAAGAACGACCAAAAACATCTGTGGCTTCAACAAAATATTGACCTGAATTACTAACAATCAATGAGTCATTAGTACTTAAATCACTCCATATTTGTGAGTCAAAGTAAGAACCTACAATTAGGAAAAATGACAACTGATTTTTTTCTATGATAGTATCGGCTCCAAGATTAACCGGAGGAGCGTATTTATCCATCAAGTATTGATTAATAATATCTTTCAAGCTATCACTTATTGCTGCCTGAAAGAGTATTTGTTCAGCCATTCTACCTGCATAATAATTAAGTGCATAACCAATTTTATAGATTCCATTGGTAAAAGGGCCACACAATGTGGCATCAGAAGACGTAATATTAACCTGATTATTGAGAAGTAATTTTACATCAGTTCCATAATTTTTAACTACCGTAAGCACTTTATAATTAAAACCATTTTTAGGCAATGAGTTTGGGGAAGTTTGAATATATGTACTTGAATTATTGGCATACATCATTGCATTAACTCCAAAAGAACGTCTTTCAATCCAAAAGCCATCGGTATAATTATTAACTGTAAAAATGCCATCGTTTTTTGAATTTGAGATAGTGTCGCCTGAAACAACAGAAAAAAAAGAGATTGAGGTATTATTTAAGTTTGCAATTGTTGATCCATTTAGCACATCATTCAATCCATCAAAATATATGGCAGAGTGTCCTGATATAGAATCATCTGAAGCAACGAATAGTGGTTGGAACAAAGTATTACTTTGTGCTGCATGATTCCCGTTTCCACTAATATCAGGCCATTGAGTAACATTGTTCCCTGATAATGTTACTAAAGAATCTGCACAGAGCCAAAGTACCAAATCTGTTTCATTTAGTGGGTTATAATATGTAAAAGTATAATATTCAGACCAAAAAGTATAGCCGGAAGATGTTTTTGCTCTAATCCGCCATTTATATACTTTATTTATATCCGGCAGAATCAAAACAGTATCATTTGAAGACAAAGAATCATAAAGAAAAGGTGGACTAGCAATTAAATTTGTATCAATTTGTATGATATAATATTGTGCATCCGAGATCTTATTCCAGTTTAAATCTATTGTATTATTTCCAAGCACTACAGAATCTTTTGGATAAACAAGCGATGGTGTTTGGCCAAAAAGCCCAGTAATAATTAAAAACAGAAGCAAGAAAAAGCTGGTTTTTTTCATATGGGGAATAAAATTACTATAAAAGTAGCATTTATTTGATTGAAAACATAATAATAGGTTTATTTTTAATAATTGTTTATTTTGTACATTTGTACAAATTGGGAATATGTATTCAATTGTTTCTCCTGTTTACGGATGCGCTCAAAGTCTTGTTGAATTATATACAGGAATTATTAATGTTTTTGATGAAGTTAAAGAGGATTTTGAAATTGTGTTTGTTAATGATGGGAGCAAAGATAATGCATGGAGCATAATTAGAGATATTGCAAAAAAAGATAAGCGTGTATTAGGAATTAATTTAACCAGAAATTTTGGGCAACATAATGCTATTACTGCTGGGCTTCTTGAAGCAAAAGGAGATTGGGTTATTGTAATGGATTGTGATGGACAAGATGATCCAGTTTTCATTAAAGATCTTATTCTAAAAAAGGATGAGGGATTTGATTATGTTCTTGCTCAAAGAATTAGCAGAAAAGATAATTTTATTAAAAGAATATTTTCAAACTTATTTCATGCAATACTAAATTATCTATCTGGTCAAAAATGGGATCGCGCTGTTGCAAATTTTGGCATTTACAGCAAAAATGTAATTAATGACATATTAAAACTTAACGACTCAATTAGATGGCTCCCAACATTCATTCTCTGGGTTGGCTACGACGGTACAAAAATACCGGTAAAGCACTCCGCTAGGATTGCTGGTAAAAGCTCATATAATTTTCGAAAATTACTAAGAATAGCACTGGATGTTGTTATTTTGAATTCTGATAAACCGCTAAGAATTATTATGAAAGCAGGTTTATTTACTTCAGTTTTTGCTTTTGTGTATTCAATCATTATTTTGATACAGTATTTTAGTGGCTCAATACAGCTAATAGGTTGGACAACAATAATTCTTCTAATTACGTTTTTCTCCGGAATCATTATTTTTGTTCTTGGTGTTCTTGGTTTATATCTTGCAAAAGTTTTTAATCAGACAAAAGAACGGCCAGTTTATTTAATTAAAGAGAAAACCAAATTTCTGTATTAACTTGAATCATAAAAACAATAATACCATGCAATTTATTGGCTTTTTACAGAATGGTGCTCTCTTGATTTCTTAGAGTAAAAAGGCATTTATCGATGGCCTACTAGTTTCATTTAACACCTAAAACCCATGAAAATAGAAGATGTTGCAGATAACATATACCTGAAAAATGATATATGGTTTTCTAAGAAAAACAGCAATATTTCATACCCAAAAGTATGGAATAGCAATTGTTTTCAAATTGAACTAGACAGCTTTTGGTTTAATCATAGAAACAACTGTATTATTGAAGCTGTTAAATTGTATTCACCCAATGAAACTTTTTTTGATATTGGAGGAGGAAATGGCTTTGTTGCTAAGGGGCTTCAAGAGAATGATATTCAATGTGTATTGATAGAACCAGGCATAGAAGGAGCTTTAAATGCTAAAGAGAGGGGATTGAAAAATATAATTTGCTCTACATTTGAAGACGCAGGAATTAAAACGAATACCGTTAAAGCAATTGGGTTATTTGATGTAGTTGAACATAAAGAAGAAGATGCCCTATTTTTAAAATCAATTCATTCTATTCTTATTCCAG
>JAFGWG010000015.1 GCA_016937255.1 Bacteroidales bacterium | reverse complement strand
TAATTTTTTTATATATCTGTATATCAGACTAAAATAGAAATAAACTAGATTTCTTCTATTTCAAAATAGATGATTTACGTCCCCTTCGGGGTCGTTATCAAGTCAGCATTTCAAGTTCGAATGCTAATAATACAGAATTTGATTAAACCGCACAACGGATTAAGTATAAAACTAAGTACCAACTTCAATTTTCTCACCATTCCCAAAAGTATATTTATAATAAAAATAGTCATTACGCACAAAAACGTATTTATCAAGTCATTATATTTCATAATATTGCATTATGTTCATTCAAACGGCACTAATATTATCGCTTCTGATGCAATTTGCTGCATTTTTTCTTTGTCTGAGCCTGATTAGACGAACAAAATTCAGCATTTCATGGATTGTGATTTCCGTGGGATTTTTCCTCATGGCCAGTCGTCGCCTCATTGAACTCATTGAATTTATTGACACTACCGAACGAAGCAACCACGACATTATCAGCGGTTGGATTGCCGTAGTCATTTCCATAGCCATGCTTATTGCCTCTGTATACATTCGTAAAATTTTTATGGAACAGGATAAAATGAATAAGCTCAGGGAAGAAAATGAAGCCCGAATTCTGTCTGCAGTAATTGAAACGGAGGAAAAAGAAAGAACATATTTTTCTAAAGAACTTCATGACGGGTTGGCTCCTGTTTTATCAAGTATAAAAATGGCGTTGTCTGCTATCGAATGCAATGACATGAATCCCCGAAATACTGAAATTATCGAAAAAAGTGAAAAATCGATCGATTTAGCTATTGAATCGGTTCAGGAAATCTCAAACCGACTAAGCCCAAAGATTTTGCAAAGATTTGGCATTGAGAAATCTGTACGTATGATAGCCGACAGCCTTAATCCTCATCAAAAAATGCACTTCAGCATCCATTTCGACACACATGATATTCGCCTTCCGATGAAAACTGAACTTGCATTATACCGAATTATTTGCGAGCTCATTAATAATACGGTGCAACATTCAGAAGCCACAGAAATTAGCATTTCACTCATTCACAGGATAAAACTCATTGAACTGAGATATAATGATAATGGCATAGGATTTCAACCCGAAAGTGCAAAAGGCAAAGGTATGGGCCTCGACAATATTGATTCGAGGGCACGATCAATTGATGCACAAAGTAACATTTTTAGCAAACCGGGAAAAGGATTCATGTATCAACTACAATTTTCTTATGTCTGAGCTGAAAATATATCTGGTTGATGATCATGATCTCTTTCGCGAGGGATTAAAATTTCTGTTACAGGGTCGCAAGGAGATTTCATCTGTTTTTGAGGCTTCAAACGGGATAGAATTTCTGAATAACATGAATGAGAATAAGGCAGACATTGTACTTCTAGATATAGAGATGCCAGGACTCAATGGCATTGAAACCTGCCAGAAAGCCCTTCAGATTCAGCCAGAGTTAAAGATAATTGCCCTTTCGATGTACGGCGATGAGAACTTCTATTCAGAAATGATCGATGCCGGTGCACACGGTTTTTTACTAAAAAACTCAAAATTCGACACTCTAATGCAAGCGATAAAAGAAGTTTCAGAAGACAAAAACTACTTTTCTCCTGAAATTCTAAAAAAGATTATCACAAATATGCATAAAACCCAGAATCGCAGAACTGAAGATGAGCTTTCTGAGAGAGAAAAAGAAATTTTATACAATATATGCATAGGATTATCTAATCTGGAAATAGCAGATAAATTATTCATTAGTAAAAGAACCGTAGATAAACACCGGGAAAATATCCTTTTAAAAACCAATGCGGGCAACACTGCCGGTTTAGTAATTTATGCAATAAAAAACGGAATTTTTTCAATCTGATACGAATTTATACGTATTCGGAAAATATGCTTTTAAGCGAAGCTTTTCATAGGCCACTCAGTATACTTTTGAGAAAAAATCTCACATATGCTGATTCCATTTCTTATCCCTTTTATTATTGCAATATTTCTGGCCATCAATATGGGCGGAAGCGGCACAGCACCGGCATTTTCAGCCGCTTACGGAGCCAATATCCTTAAAAAAAGTCTTATTCCTGGCCTCTTCGGACTATCCGTATTTGCGGGAGCCATAATTGGTGGTGAAGAAACCGCCAAAACAATGGGCAAAGATTTACTGAGTCCCGACATGATGAGCTTCACTATTGTTTCTATTATTCTCTTTTCTGTGGCCATTTCACTACTAGTAGCTAATCTTTTTGGCATACCCCAATCTACAAGTCAATCAACTGTGCTTGCAGTAGTGGCTCCTGCAATATATTTTCAATCATTTAATTCACACAAACTTCTTTGGGAAATAATCCCAACATGGTTTATAATGCCCATAGCCGCATTCATTTTGTCGTATTTATTAGGGAAGTACATTTATAAACCCATACGAAAAAAAGGGTATACCCTATCGAAGAAAGTTAACGACAGCTATGTACTCAAAGGGCTAATCATTTTAATGTCGATGTATGTCGCCTTCTCAATCGGCACAAATAATGTAGCAAATGCAGTTGGCCCACTAGCTACTATGGCTGCCAACGAGATGAATATTGGAGATAGTCATTTCGTACATCTAATGATTCTCGCCACACTCATTATCGCACCAAGTTTCGCTATTGGAAGCTCCATTTTCGGGCATAAAGTCGTTCAAAGAACAGGAAAGGAAATTTTTCTTTTCGGAAGATTTGAAGCGGTTATCATTGCCTTTATCAGCGCCACCCTTTTACTTCTTGCTTCATTAACAAGAGGAATTCCAACCTCTCTGGTACAACTCAACACTGCAGCTATTATCGGAATAGGGGTAGCTAAACTTGGATTTAAAAACATTTTTCGAAAAACCGAAGTATATGAGTTTTTTGGAATGTGGATCGTTGCTCCTATCATCTCTTTTTCCATGTCTTTTTTTCTTACTGTATTGGCCGATGAATTAAACTTTTTAAACCTTTAACAATGAAAAAATCAATAATCGCAATTGCGTTTCTATTAAGTTTACAGACTTTTTCGCAGGAAGAAAAACTCATTATTGGAAGTGAATTCAGATCCCGTGCATTACTTGATATGGGTTATAAATCTCCGAAAGGATTTTTTGATGCGCCTATGCTTTATATAAGTCAGCGAACAAGACTTAATGCTGAATTTCAAAAAGAAATATTTACCGCTTATGTTTCCATGCAGGATGTCCGCATCTGGGGTGATGACGATCTCTACTCCGGAAGCGGCTCCTTTGGAAACAGTCAAAGCCTGCTGCTTCATCAGGCATGGGTCAATATCGGTTGCACCGAAAAATCTTCCCTGAAAATAGGACGTCAGATGTTTTCCTACGACGACCAGCGCCTACTTTCCTCCCGCGGTTGGAATGATTATCAGGTTACCTACGATGCATTTCTTTTTCAGCGTAAAGACAGCCTGTTCGACCTTGATTTGGGACTTAGCTACAACGCAATAAACAGTAAAACAGTTTTTTACGATCCTGTGAAATATAAAAGCCTCAATTTTATACGACTTGCCAAAGAACAGAAAAAATTTAGCATTTCCCTAATTAGTATATGCAGTGCCAAAACCAAAAGTGAAACAAGTGAAAAATTGCTATTCACATCTACCCATGGAATCAATCTAATCGGAAAATCTAAAAATTGGCTATATCGCATATCGACCTATTATCAACACAATATTAGTTCTGATGAAAAAATTTCAGCTTACTGCTTTTCACTAAATTTCGGAAAATCCTTTTCAAACAATCGTATTAAATCAGAACTCGGCTTCGACTATATTTCTGGAAACAATGAAAATAATCTAACGAAAAACCAGCGTTTCGATCTATTATACGGTCGTCGTCATGCATATTACGGCTATATCGACTATTTTAGCTCCACTCCAAGTCAGGGTTTACAGGATATATTTCTAAAAAACAGTATAAACATAAATAAAAAGCTGTCGGTTGAAGCTACAATACACAGTTTTCTACTATCTGAAGAAATTCCCGGAGGGCTATATGATAAGAATCTAGGACAGGAAGCCGATCTGGTCTTGAAATATAAAATCAAAGATTATGGCATATTGGAAAGCGGTTATTCGTATTATTTCCGAAGCAAAAGCCTGAATCATTTAAAAAATGTTGAAAACACTAAGCTTTTTCCTCCACAGTTTTTCTATATAATGCTAAGTGTGAAGCTGCAAAAAGAGCTAAAGAAATAAGGGAATTAGATACTAAAAGAATAAAAAACACAAACAAGTATTCTCTAAATTCGATCGTTTCCCACAGCTATTTACTACCTTTGAATCATCAACAATCAAAGATTAGTAATGAATACAATTTATCTAGACTATAATGCCACTACGCCGGTTGACAAGGAAGTTGCCGATGAGATGAGACCTTTTCTCGATGAGTTTTTTGGAAATCCATCCAGCGTTCACAGCTACGGAATCAAAACCAAGCAAGCTGTAGAACTTGCACGACAAAGAATTGCCTCATTTCTAAACTGCGATACTTCAGAAGTGATTTTCACCAGCGGTGGAACCGAATCAAATAATTATGCAATTAAAGGCTATGCATTTGCCCATAAAAATAAGGGAAATCACATCATCACCTCGCAGATTGAGCATCCGGCAGTAATTGAAGTCTGCAAATATCTTGAGAAAAATGGATTCACTGTTAGCTATATTCCTGTTGATGAATTCGGAATTGTTGATATAAATGAACTTCGAAAAAGCATTACGCCAAAAACCATTCTGATTTCAATAATGCACGCCAATAATGAAGTGGGTAGCATTCAGCCGATAGAAGAAATTGCGAAAATTGCCAAAGAAAACAATATTGCATTCCATTCAGATGCTGCACAATCGGCAGGAAAAATTGCTGTGGATGTAAAAAAGATGGGTGTGGATTTGCTGAGTCTGGCCGGACACAAACTATATGCGCCGAAAGGCATTGGTGCGCTGTATATAAAATCTGGAATCGTGCTTGAAAAACTTATTCACGGAGCCGATCATGAACAAAATATGCGAGCCGGGACCGAAAATGTGCTGGAAATTGTGGGCTTGGGCAAGGCATGTGAGATTGCCAAAAAGAATAGTCAAAGCTATGCAGAGCATTATAATAATACAAGAAATGAACTAAGTCGCCTGCTTAAAGAAGCTATTCCTGAAATGCAGGTCAACGGACACCCCGAAAAATGCCTTCCCAACACCCTCAGCGTATCATTCCCAAATGTGGAAGCCAACACACTTGTGGCACGCCTAGACAAAGTAGCTGTTTCAGCCGGAGCAGCCTGTCATGCTGAAAGCGTTGATGTTTCAACCGTTTTGCAGGCCATGAATGTGCCGATCGAATTTGCCATGGGAACCATACGTCTTAGCACCGGTAGAAGCAATACCCTGGAACAGATAAAAGAAGCTGTGCAAGCCATTTCGGATACAGCAAAGAGTCTGATGCCAAAAAATCAAAAAGACAGCACTCAAAGCAAAATATCGGCAGCAAAAGACATTAAACTCACCCATTACACCCACGGTTTGGGTTGCGCCTGTAAAATAAAACCGCAAAATCTGGAGAAAATCCTAAAAAATGTAGCTCCGTTCAACCATCCCGATATTCTGGTAGGCACAGAAACCAGCGACGACGCCACCGTTTACCGCATTTCTGATGATGTAGCCATTGTACAAACCCTCGATTTCTTTACTCCCATTGTAGATGACCCATACGATTTCGGAGCCATTGCAGCGGCCAATGCGCTGAGCGATATTTATGCCATGGGAGCCGAGCCGCTTTTCGCGTTAAATATTGTTGGGTTTCCCGAAGACACACTTCCTCTGGAAATTTTAGACCGAATACTTAAAGGCGCTCACGATAAAGCCGCAGAAGCCGGCATTGGGGCACTGGGCGGGCACACCGTTGAAGACACCGAACCCAAATACGGGATGGTGGTAACAGGTAAAATTCATCCGCAAAAAATACTCAGAAATGGTGGTGCAAAACCAGGTGATGTTTTGGTTCTTACCAAACCCATTGGAACAGGAATCATTACTACTGCATTGAAAAGAGGACTTGTATCCGATGAATTGAGAATAGAAGTCACCAAACAAATGGCTGAGCTCAACAAAAAAGCTGCAGAAGTTAATACAGGATTTGAGATTCATGCCTGCACCGACATCACAGGTTTTGGATTATTGGGCCACCTTAGAGAAATGAGTAAAGCATCCAAACATGATGTTGAAATAGAGTTTGATAAAGTGCCATTTATTGCTGAGGCATTAAATCTAGCTACTGCCGGAGTCATTCCGGGCGGAACATATAATAATCTGGATTTTGTGAAAGAAGATGTGAATTTTGGAAACCTGCCACGTGTAAAACAACTTCTTTTGTGCGATGCCCAAACTTCGGGAGGATTGCTTTCGGCCATAAGCAGGGACAAAGCCGAAGATTATCTTGAAAAACTTCGTGGCGTTGGAATTAAAAACGCAGCCATCATAGGCTCGGTCAAAGAAAACGGATACGGAAAAATTTATCTTGTATAGATTCAATCTTATAAAAACTCAACCACTCGTCGTAGTTTGCAACTACGACGAAAATATCCATCTCACCCTAAATCTCATCTATCTCCATCATGCTTTCTAATCCGGCATAATTTCTTGTACTGCTGTATAAATAATCTTCCGGATTAGATATCCAACCGGCTTTAACCGGATTATTATGAATATAATTCATTGAAAGTAATCAAAATAGCCCGTCGTAGATACAATCTACGACGGGCTATTTATTTTAGGCTTGTGCATAACCAACTAATGTTAAAATTATGTATTTTTGATAAAACAAAACCTGTGAATATGTCGGCAAGTCCAACCCTAAATAAAGACAGAATTTTTTCCATCGACGCAGCCCGGGGATTTGCATTGCTTGGCATTTTACTCGTGAATATCCTTGGTTTTAATGCCTCATTTTTCAATTTCGGAGGTTTCTATTCCTCTATATCTGATGAGTCGCAAATGAAATTCTATCAGATTTTCATCAGTCTAACAGCCGACAAATTCATCTTCCTTTTCAGCTTTCTATTCGGATATGGGATTTTTCTTCAATTCGAAAAATTCAGAAAAAACGAGGTAAATTTCAACGGATTCTTTTCCCGCAGAATGCTTGTTCTAGCAATCTTTGGCTTTCTCCATGTTTTGCTGCTCTGGGCCGGCGATATTCTAATCAGCTATGCCATTGCCGGATTTATTATTTTGGCTTTACGAAAACTACATGGCCGCTGGCAAATACTCATTGCCCTGATTTTCTATTTTTTTATTGGAATATGGCTGACCGCCGGAACATGGATAACCCTGCCCAATGCAATGAGCTCTACTTGTACACAATGTCTTGAACAGGCAAAAGTTATTTACCGTGAAGGAAACTATTTCGACTGTCTAATACTTCGTTTACAGGAGTATTTTGCTTTCAGAAACATCAATATTTTTTATTATTTACCCAAAATTATTGGAATTGCATTAATGGGCTTTGTCGCTTCAAAGAATAAGCTTCACAAAAGCATCGAAAAATATAAAATTCGCTGGAGCTTAATATGGACATTGATAAGCGGTGCAGGAGTTTTTATATACTTTAACTATGAGAAAATCGTGAATTTCGATAGCCCCTTTGCAAATGCAGTATATATGTGTGCATATGAATTCATGAATATTTTTGTGGCTTCATCCTACTTACTTTTCATTCTCATTATTGCTTCTTTCAAATTCCCGCAAATATTATTAAAGCCGTTGGCCAATATGGGTCGCATGTCGCTCACAAACTACCTCATGCAATCGCTAATTATGGCATTTTTATTCCAGGGCTGGGGACTTGGTCTTTATGGTCAAACACAAATTAGCTCAGTTATTTTGCTTGCTATAGGCATTTTTGTATTGCAGTTGATTATTAATAGCATCTGGTTTCGATTCTATAATCAGGGGCCTCTTGAAAAAATTTGGAGAAAGCTATCTTACAGAAATAATTGATATACTGCTATTTGCGAAACACCACAAAACGTCCTTATTATAATATTGTTAATTATTTGAACATTGTTTATTATGTTTAATTTTGTTTATTATATTTGCATCGTTAATTATTTATAATAACGATTATGAACAACAAAGAAATTCAGGAAGAGCGCGTTAGAGGCTATTTTCTCGACGCAACCAAAAACATTCTAAAAGGCGAAGGGCTAAAGGGAATAAGCGTTCGCAGTGTGGCACAGGAAGCAGGATATTCATTTGCCACATTATACAACTATTTCAAGGATATCAACGACCTTGTGTTTTTGTGCGTAAAGGATTTTCAGCAGGAAATATCGGAGTTTGTAGATACACAAAGTGGGAAAGCCCGAAAGCCCGAAACAAAAATTGCAGAAAAGACACTGGCCTATATCAAATATTTTGCGGAATATCCCGGTATTTTCGAATTGTTTTACCTGACCAAAGCCGTTGATTTCAACCACAAAAAGGAAAGCATGGAGATCATTACCAACTCACTGGATATGATTTGCGAAAAAGAGTGGAAGGCGTTTGATAAAGGAAAAGGCGTTACCCCGAAAGAGATTGACCACATGCGGAACTTGCTACGCCATACCGTAATTGGAATGATGCTGCTTTATCTGAACCGACGCCAACCCGAAGATTATTTGGAATTTGTCAAAGAGGCTGAAAAGGAAATAAATACTATTTTGAAACTTCATTAAAATGGAAATCAGGATTACAAAACACGACGGAGTAAATATTGCAGAGATAATTTCTAAAAATATTGTCATCAACGAAGTTCAGGATGCGCTCGATTTGATGGCCAATTGCAATTATCAGGATGCAGAGCGAATTATTTTGAGTGAAAACCAACTCAACCCTGACTTTTTCGATTTGAAAACCCGGTCTGCCGGCGAGGTTTTGCAAAAATTCTCAAATTACCGAAACCGCCTGGCTATTATAGGCGATTTCTCGAAATATGAAAGTAAAAGTTTGAAGGATTTCATTTTTGAGAGTAATAAGGGCAAACTGGTTTGTTTTGTGGGAACTGTAGAAGAAGCAATTTCGAAATTATTGGCATGATTTAGTGTCTCAGTAATCACATTATACTGTGATTTGATCAAGTTTCGGGGTAATTTCTGCAAGAAACAACACAGAAATCATATTTTAGTGCGATTTTTAATTAATTCGACTTTCGCAAGTTCTATTTACCCTGCTTGCAATAGGGTTGTGTAATTTGTTAGTTTTATAATTCTTTGATTATCAG
>JAFGWG010000139.1 GCA_016937255.1 Bacteroidales bacterium | reverse complement strand
TCGTTCAATATTGTATTCTTTAGTTATAATATTTATCATTATTGCAGTAATATTTAAATCGCCAATGGCTTCATTATTTCAATTAATCCCATTAATATTTTCCATTGTGGTTCTATTTGGGTTTATGGGGTGGTTTCAAATAGATTTGAACTTTACTACAGCATTACTGTCTAGTATTATGATTGGTGTGGGTATTGATTATACTACACATTTTTGTTGGCATGTTCGAGAACATTACATAAGTATTGGGGATTTGAGCGTTGCAATAGAGAAAACATTGAGTATTAATGGTCGTGGAATTATTTTGAATGCGTTATCTGTTATGATTGGTTTTTCTGCATTAATATTTTCTGAATTCTTAAACGTAAGGTTTTTTGGGCTATTAATGATATTGATGATTGGTACCTGCTTGTTAGGGGCTCTTGTTGTTGTGCCAGCGTTTTTAATTCAATTTCAACCAAAGTTTATCATTAATCAAAGGAAATGTAATGGCTAAAAATTGTAATAAGTATTCAATGGTTTGCGCTATACTTTTGTGTGCTACTTCTATCATGTCATCGCCATCTTCAAAGGCGAAAGAAATATATCTATTGTCTGTAGATAAAACTAAAGTAGAGGGTTCCGAGGCGAGTAGTACTTTAATTATTTATGATGAAAAAGGGAATAAAAGGGTTCGTAAATTACACATTCTTGCACATTTATATGATCATGGGAAAACAGAAAAAAAAGTAATTCATTTTGAAAGCCCTGCAGATGTCAGAGGTACTGCTTTTCTTTCTTATGATTACGAAACGGGGTCCGATGATAAATGGATCTATATTCCAGCTCTACGAAAATGTCGACGAATTGTTAGTTCTGAAAATGCGAGAAGTTTTTTTGGGTCAGAGTTTTCTTACGCAGATATGTCTAACCCTGATATTGATGCTTTTGAATACTATTTATTACCTGAAGAGCGAATAGAAAACGATTCATTTTATGTTGTTGAAATAAAACCAAAAAATGAAGAATCAAAAGAAAATTATGGTTTCTCAAAAAAAGTTCAGTACATTAATAAAAATAATCATTTACAGAAGCAATCCATATATTATGATTTGTCAGGAAATAAGGAGAAAACGCTAAAAGTTCTTTCTGTAATAGAAGTAGATAAAGATGCGCATAAGTATCGACTTTCCGAAATTGAAATCGAAAATCATCAGAACAAAAGACGTTCTCTTTCAATAATTGACAAAATTGAACTACGAAAGGGTTTGTCTGAAAGTAAATTTACAGTCAATCAATTAGGGAAATAACAAATAAGCTTTATTGTAAATTAGATGTAAAAAAGAATTAATTTCGTATTTCAGTTTGACTAGACTTAATCTGGAATTCTTTTGGGTTCATTCCAAAATGACGTTTAAACTTTTCAGTAAAGTGACTTGTGCTATTGTAACCTAGCTTCAAAGCAACGTCTGAAACTCTATGATTTTTTAGAATTAGCAAGTTATGAGCGAGTTTCATTTTTTCCGAAAGTGCAAATTGTGAAATACTGACACCAAAAACGGCATTGAATGCTTTTTGTAGTTTGCTAACGGACATGCAAGAATCATGGGCTAATGTGTTTAATGGAATTGTTTTGGGAGCTTGATCAATGATTCGCTGTCTGACAGAGAATACTCTTTGCACATCTTGAGTTAATAAGGGGTACTTTACTCGCTGTGTTGTGCGATTGTCAATTTTTTCAAAAAATTGAATGAGTAATTCTAACGCCATGCGATGCAAATGAAAGAGAAAATATGAGCTATTACCTGAAACCTCTTCTTGAATCCGATTAATGACTGAATGCATAGAGGCACTTAGCGGTTCGAACACGCAAAATGAATGCTCAGAAGATATGAGATTGTAAGAGTATGAATTGTTTGTGTTGACTAAATTGTTCTTCAGCCAAGTTCTTTCAAAGACCAAATAGGTAAAGAAATACCAATCTCCCGCTGGAATCGTCCAATATGTATCTATTTGTGGTGATGGCATAAAAACCCCGTTAGGAGTCCTATTCCCAATAGGAATTTTTTTTCCTTCTAAACTTTGAAATGGTCCAGTGTTATTCCAGCTGTAGAACATCACTGGAATAAGATCTGATCCTTGCATCTCTTTGCGTTCGAATACAATTTCTTGCTTCAATTTCACATGGATACAAGCTAGCGTCAACCCGTTATCAAATGAAAATTGCTTGCAATAACCCTCTCCTAAAGAGTCAGGTATGTTGATGAATCCTTCTCCTTGGTAGGGTAATCCCAATTGTTTAGAAACAGAAAAAAGCCACTCTGATGGCTTCATAATGGATGATATGTGAAGTTTCATGTTGAATTGATTTGCTAAAGGTTACGTAGTAATTGCTGGCGCTTCCATCGCCCCCATACCGCTAAAAGATAGACTTTAGGATACGTTCTAAATGCTAGTCGCAAGCGGTATCGCCATTTTAAAGAATGACGTAAATCATCAAAATAGTTTTTTTTGACGAGATGCTTCGAAAAGCCAAGAGAACAAAGTATAATTCGCGTAGTTATTGTTTTTGCCACTCCAATAGCTGATAATCCGGTTTGTGAAATATGATCCATTCGCGCATCGCTTTTCATGCGCTTACGAATATCTACTAGCATTTCTACACCGATGGCAGTAGGGGGGACAAGGCCTAAAACAGCGAATATGGCAGGTAACAGGGCCATTTTTCTAGAATATTCCCCATTAAAGATATTGGACTCATTTCCATCATATTGACATGTGCCTACTATTTCAGCACTAGCACCCACATCTAAGCTCCAGTGAACAGGTATGGTTTTACCAAGTTCCTTAGCCCAATTGCAAACAGATTCATGTAACGCCGCTTTTGCTTTTAATGTTTCTTCTTCTGTAACATCGACTTCATCAACAAATTGGATAATTGGATCTTTAATGTGTGAAAAATGGTTCAAAATGGAGTTAAATATACTTTTTGCGTTGTCACAATTGATATAACGTGGAATACAAAAAACATTGTTCTGTAGAGGGTGTACTTGAAATATTTTGGAAGCTACGGCAATGGCTTTGTTCATTCCAAGCTCTGAAGGAGTTACCAGTTGACGATCAATGTTCTCTGGGCCAAACACGCCACCATCAATGAGAACTAGGTTTATTTGTGATACCTGTTTACCAAGTCTTAGTGCGGTTTCGCCCCCACCTGTTCCAAGTCCACAAATAATGACAATCGTTCTAGCTAATTCCTTTGCTGCGAAATCCTCTTCTGGTATAAACAGAGGCGTTTTTAAGAAATATAAAGCAGATGGAATCGCAGAAATAAACTGCGATCTAGACATGTAAAACTTAAAATAGCAATCTCGTCCTTCGGAAGAACATGGTATTCTGAAGAGTGAACCTTTTATTGGGTCAAGTAAAAATCGATTTGATTGAACATTGTTAAGAAGTGTTCCTGATATGTTGATGCATTGTAGCATCAATTGTTGATGCAGTTCAGTCATGTCACTTTCAATTAAATAACCTCTGTTTTTTTGAATATCTAATAATGGAATCCATTCTTTAGGGATAGACGATGAATTGCCTGTACATGCTGAAAATGAAGAAGAATCCATGAATGGATAGAAAAAATCGTCACATGTTCTGGGAATCCATAAAGGGGATAGCTTCCATAAGGACTCTAATTTTTTAAGAGCGTCCTCCTTTTCAAATAAACATAAAAAGTCAGGACCGGTTTGTGTTGTTGTGGCTTTTTCTATAGGTAAACTCATATAGAGGACTCATTCATGGGTTCCATGGTGAAAAATTCAGAAAGATCCCGCCGATATTTTTCTGGTGGATTATTGTTTGTATAACCAAATCCAATAGCTGCCAATACAAATTCGTTTTCAATATTGACAATGCTACGTAATTCTCGCGAAATGGATTGAACTTTATGTTGATATGATGAATCTAATTCTTTGATGTCACCGAGCCCATTACACACATCATCCCATATATAGACAGAACTAAAAAACTGGTGATTGATTCCACGTTTTGTTGTCTCAAGGAATATGCGCTGTAAAACTTCTCCACCGATAAGCCATCTTTTGATGTCTTCAGATTCTTTAATCACAAGCATACCCATAGAACGAATCGATTTTCCCTTTTGATA
>JAFGWG010000138.1 GCA_016937255.1 Bacteroidales bacterium | reverse complement strand
TTCTCGGCTTAAAGTGCTCACATTGAGCGACAGTCTTACCTTTTTTGAAGGGAAGAAATTTCCACTTAGCATTGGCATTAAAGAAACAAATAAAGAAGTTTTGCTTTTAACCGACGCCGACTGTAAACCGGTATCAAATGACTGGATCACGCACATGGTGTCTCAATACGATGAAGCGGTTGTAAGAAACTACTCCTGGAAACTCACCTTTCATGTGCACACAACTATAGTTTTTGTAGAAATGCTTAAAATTTCTGAATTGACCACCATGAAAGGCAATCAAGATGGTAATGATTTCTGATTCACAAAGCCCTGCCTGCCTGTTGCGTGTCTTTTTATCAGAAGCGACATCAATAGTATGTTTTGCGAATTCGCTTTCAAATTCTTTACAAAAATCATCAGCTTTTGCGAAAATTTCAGCAACTTTATCCAGCAGCATTGTGTTCTGCTTTTATTGTTTTCACTTCAAAAACAAGAAAAATCAATGCTGTTAATTTACTGATATTCAAATTGATATTAACAATATTTATTAACAACTCTTATCCCGAACTCAGGTTATAAAATAGAGCAAGTCTTATTAAACAAACCATTAACTTGCTTTCTGCTTCACTCTGGACAATAAACTTCAGCGCCTAATTCTCGTCCTTAAAATACAATTGGTAGAAATGCATGCTTTTCTCCTCATCGTAGCCACGACCAATAAAATCGCGGTTGCCATGGACATAAACATGGAAATTTTTATCCAGTTTAATAATGCTTTTAAACACTCTCGACAGTTTTTTAACCGCACGGTCGTTAACCTGAATTTCATTCTTTAAGTCCACCCCATTTTCACGACCATATTTCTGAGAAAAGGCATTAAAACTTTCTTGAACCTCTGGTTGTTCGATAACCTCTTCACTGAAATTTTTTACGTCAAATGTGTCATTTTGCTTAAAATACTCAAAACTTTTATTCAGCATATCAGCCTGATCGGGTCGTATCACATCAAATTCCTCGGGCACTTTTTCCATTACAAATTCATGACACATATTCATCGCCACTTGTGTTTGAAAATAGTCGTCTTCGTTTTGCTTTAGAATTAAAAATTCATCCGTCCATAGCTTATAATCAGCCCCTTTGGTTTTTCCATACATACGAATCAGGTACCCGTTTTCAGATTCTGTATTACAAATAAGGCAACCGTTGAGATAATCAGTAGGATCAAATCCGTGTTCTGTTTCAAGGGCATAGCCTTTTTCGTTACTAAAAAGTCGAACAAAATTCTTCTTTTTATCGAGAAAGAACAAACCTAAAGCATCTACGGCTTCGTCGCCAACAATGATGTTTGAAAAACGACCAACCCACAGCTCTCCACCCTTAAACTTTGGATTGAGCATAAGGTCATACAGTTGATTTGCCAATTTATTAGATGTTTCTAAGATATCCTGCTCTTCGGCAAAAAATTTCTTTGCAATGGTATGCATTTCACTGAGTGCAACATCGCTTTCATGATAGAAATTATATAATAAATCCTCCTTATAAAATGGCGTCAACAAAGTGTTGCCAAGCATATCCATCACAAGTTCACTCATGGCGACCTCTTCTTCAGAAAGCCTGATTGAATCTTCCAAAGACTTATTACCTATGCGATGAATGATTAGGTTATTCAAAGAAACTTGATCCAGGTTTAGCATAATGATGTTTTTTGCAAATGTATATAATATTGTAGAGACAAGGCATGCCTTGTCTCTACTAATATAAAACAAAAAATTTGCGGTCTTTAAAGCAAAAAAGCCGAACCCTAAGATCCGGCTTTCCTATTATCGGTAAGTTCTAGAATAAATAAGTAAATGAAAGTAGTGCTTTAATATTATTAGCAGTTTCAAAGCCAGTAACTACACCATGATCGTCAATTCCAGTGATTGCTTCTGTAGTAGTTCCCAGTGGATCTCCCTTAGCATAATCAATGGTTTGATATTCGATTTCGAATCCTATTTTGGTTTTTTCTGAAAGGAAAACCACTCTAGGAGAAACACGCATAATTGAGTTTACATTTCCCCAACGACCACTAAATGTAGCATTGTCAATTTCCTCAGCGGCACCCATGTTTTGTGTATAACCGGCAAAGAGTCCAAACTGAACTTTCTTGCCATTGGTGCTAAGATCAAGCCAGGTTGACATCGTAGTTGTTGGAACATATTCAATATAACCCTGTTCTATCTGGGCTTGAGTATATGTAGTGTCATACACAACAGCATAACCGCCCATATTAATTACATTACCGGTGTTTTGTCCGTAAATACCATACAATTTAAAAGTAACCGGCTTGAGTTTCATGTTCAGATATCCAACAAAACTCAGTCCGCTTACAGTAGCGTCAGAAACATATGTTGTTGGGTTTCCGGCAGTATCAACACCTGCATTAGTAAGTGATGGCTTCAGTACAAGATAATTAACGCCAGCACCTGCAGCAATTTTATCGTTTTTAAATTTCAGCTGTATATTCATTTCAGGCATTGCAGAGCGTTGAGCAGAGGCTGTTGGTGCAACACTGGTATACATTCCCTGCGCCATAAATCCGGCTTCAACGCTGAAGGTTTCTTTTAGTTTGCGAACATAACGCAGTTGAGGAACACGAGCCAGTGGGTTAAAAGGAACACCGGTATTAAATGAAACAGTTCCGGGATAGCAATCGGTTACAAATAGAGGATGCCAATACTGACCCGTCATAAGAACATTCTTGTCCCAGTCAAACTTAATCATTGCATGACGCAGACGAAATGCGGATTTGGTAGTAGTATTGAACCCTAGAAAATCAGCTTCAATAACCCCCGAAGTTTTTGCTCCAAAAGCATTGGGTCCGGTTATTTTTGCATTCAGTCTGGTGGCAAGGGCAGACATATTAAAATTTGGATTGGCGTTGATATCGTTTCCGGCATCATCTTCAACTATAGGGGTTGGAACCAGCGAGAATAAATTTTCGCCACGAGCACTAAGAAGCTCACGTGTATTGAAGACTACATCATTTCTGATGAAACCTCCCCAAGTTACTGTAAATTTCTTTTCTGTTTCCTGCGCATGCATAAACACCGGGAGTAAGAAAAGAATGGCCAGGCCAAAAATTGATTTCATTTTCATAGTTTTATTTTTTTTCTGGTGGGAAAAGCTTTTCAATAAAACTTCTCTTTTGTTTTGGTTTGTTTAAAATTACATTCAAATTATTTATGGCATCCAGGTTTTGATCCCAAAGATCAATAGCTTCGACATATAATTCGGCAGCACGTTCATAGTTTTCACGATGGCGATAGACCACGCCAAGATTTGTCAATGCAACAGATAAGCGCCTGTTTACTTCAACCTGAGCCAAAACAATCTCTTCTGTTCTTCTATTTAAAAATGCCTCTTGTTCTTTTTCTGAAAACTCTTCCAATCCAGAAAGGAAATCAGTTTTTATGGTAGTCCTAATACTTTCCTTATTCAAACTATCAAACTTAGTTTTCCAATTTCGGTAGCATTCAATAGCTCTAAGTTCATACATTTCTGCAATATTGAGCAAAGAATCAAAGCTCAGAGTATCATATTGAAGAGGCACGAGTTTTCGCTGCATGGTATCTCCAAAAAGCGCAATAGTGAGAAAAACCGCCGCTCTATTGTTATCCACAACTCCTCTTTCGTAAGAATGAACATAATGTGGAACTGCAAGATACACCTGATCAATACTATCTAGTAGGCTCAACACAGAAGTAAAATTATTTTCCTGAGCATATCTATCATAATGTGAATAGAGCTCTCTTGCATCTACAACACGGGGATCAGCTTCTCTGTTTTTTGAACTATAATATAACCATGCTGTTGTCACCGCAATAATAGTGACAAACAACATGGCTATAATTAATCGTTTTGATGATCTTTGAAGAGCCATCTATTTCTAGGAATGAACTTGTTCGATAAGGAATTTCCGTATTTCGAGCGGAGTTGGTTTGGTTAATTTCGACACAATAATATTGGCTAAAATGGCCAAAGGAGCACCAATCCATGCAAAATACCAAGGACCTAACCAATAGGCAAAGAAATCGGCATAAGGAAGAGCTACACCTTCTTTTGCAGCAACGAAATATGTAATAGAAGTTAAAGCTACAAGCATACCCGCAATAACTCCGGCTGCTGCTCCTGCACGATTTGAACCAGACCACCAAATACCCAATAAGAATAGAGGGAAGATGGTTACACCAGCCAATGAAAACGCCACTGCTACAAGCTGTCCGATAAGAGCCCAATTTTGTAATGCAAGGAATCCAACAATAATAGCCATTACAACCGTTCCTACACGAGCCATTAAAAGTTGACGTTTTGGTGATGAATTTGGGCGCAATACGCGTACATATAAGTCATTTGAAAATGCTGATGCACCAGCAACGAGAAGTCCAGACACTGTAGAGAAAGCAGCAGAAACACCACCTGCAGCTAGCAGCCCAACAATCAAGGGATGTATATTTCCAAGTTGAGCCGTATAAACCACAATAGCATCTTTATTCAGCATTCCAACTTCGGGATGAGCAGAAAGAATTTTTCCAATTGCAGAATATACAGGAGCACTCCAGTAGAGAATACATATAAAAAACAGTCCCCAAACTACAGACCAACGAGCATCGCGTGCTTTCGGCACAACATAAAAACGTTGAATTACGTGAGGAAGTCCGGCGGTACCAATCATAAGACTAAACACAATGGCAATCCATTGAAAAAATGTGCTTCCTGTAGAAATATCCCACGGCATCGCATATTCAGGTGATGGAACAATAGCAAACGCATGCCCCATTGAATTGACCAATCCCTGCGAATCTGCCAGTGGAACACCACTAACGATATCAGAAACCACAGATCCATATCCAATTTGTGGAAGCACCCAGAAATAATCAAATTTGTACAATAAAATAAACAATGGGATAATGAATGAGATAATGATGATCACATACTGAATCTGCATGTTTTTTGTTACCCCAAGCATACCTGAAATCAATGTATATGCAAGAACCACTGCTGATCCTATAACTACTGCCCAGACATAATCGATACCCAATACCCATTTAAACATCAAGCCAATACCGGCAAACTGTCCTACACAATAGGTTATTGATATTAAAATAGCAATTATGGCGCCGACAGCAAGCAAGCTTTTTGAATAGTAGCGGTCTCCAATGAAATCGGCAGCGGTGTATTTCCCGTATTTTCGAATTTGTCCTGCCATTAAAATCAAAAGCAGAACATATCCTCCTGTCCACCCAACAACAAAGGCAAGACCATGATAACCTGATCCATACATCAAAGCAGCCATACCAAGGAATGAGGCAGCAGACATCCAGTTTGAGGCAATGGCCATACCGGAGCCTACGCGTGAAATTCCACGACCAGCGGCATAAAAATCTGTAGTATCCTTAGCGCGGAAAATTATCCCCACCAGAATAAAAAGAAGCAGGATAGATATTAGAATAATTGCGGGACCCACTTTAAAACTACCCTCAAGTTGAGTAGCAGCAGTGGCCGCATGGAGGAATTTCATTGAAAACAATAATATGGCTGAAATTATAATCTTTTTCATTTTTCTAATTTTTACATGTTATCGTTTACGCTTAACCTTTTATGAATCGCATCTGTGCGAACACAATACAGCCAGCAAAGGCCTACAAAGAATATGAGCAGAAATACTGCTGTATAGAAATAATGAAAGGGGAAACCAAGAAATTTAGTGTCGGTTAACACCGATTGATTATGCGTTAAATACTTAGTCATTACGGCGGGGGTCTGAGTTTTATTCTCGTCAGAATAACCATTTTCATACTCCGTTTTCAACTCCAATGGCAAAATACTCATGCGAATATCTCCCGGAACAAGACCTATTACAGATCCTGCCAAAACACTTAGATTATCGCGCATCACAATATATTCAGTATTGGTAATATCGGTAATCTCCGCACTTTTTTCTTCAAAAGTACTTACAGCTTTCGCCAACTCTTCTCTCGTTTCATCGTTTGCAATTTTGAAGACAGCCCATGTAAATGCATTATCAAGCACTGCACGATCATCCGCTTTCAGAAAGACTTTACTTAATACAGTAAGGGTGCTTTGTGCGAAAGTTTGCATTTCTTCAACGCTAGCATTCCCATTTTCAACATTAGCCCAAACTGATTCAAACTCTGTAAGAGTTGGTTCAGGAGTTGGTTTTTCAAGAACACGCAATAGAATTTGAAAACCAAACACAGCTACTGCCCAAATAATAACAAGCATAAGGGCCAAATTCCTGTTTGCTCTGGCCGGCGCTGTAGTAGGTTTAAAAAAACTAATGTGGTATTCATCCTTTTTTGTTTCCATAGATGTGGTTTTTAGCTTTTAAAACAAAACACTTATTGAAAGATACTAAATATTCAAGCGCCAAATATAAGAATAAACATATAGGTTGCCATATTTTTTTATACCAAAAAAGACACAACTTATCATTAATCATAGATTTTCAACTATGACATATAAGTGAATTATACTTTTACCAAAATCATAAACACAAGATATAGTCATAGAAGAGCTATGATTAAATTTAACAATACAAGTTCTTCGTTTTTAGAAGAAACCGCTTACTTGGAATCAATCTGAATTTTATACCAATAAGAGAAAAAAATTAATCTAGTGATTTAATTTAAGAATAAATCTGTTGCCAGATATCAAAAAGAAGAGAATTTATTTCAGATTTTTCTGCAAAATCAGGAATAGGCATTCTGGCCTGTACTGCTTCATGAAAAACTAAATCAAAAGGAATCTTACCAATAACTTTCAATTCGTTTTCTGTACACCAGTTCTCAATCTCAGTACTAATTTCTTCATTCAATGAATATTTATTAATAATTACAGTTGGAATATGTTTGAACTCACGACTCACTTCCACCGCCCTTTTCAAATCATGTAAAGCGCTTTGGGTTGCTTCGACTACAATCACAACCTCATTCACGCCGGTTATGGTAGAAATTACTGGGCAGCCCACGCCTGGCGAGCCATCGATGAGAATTAAGTCTTCATTATTTGTTTTTGCATAGTTTTTTGCTTCTGTACGTAATAAAGAAACGAGTTTTCCTGAATTATCCATTCCGGGAGCCAATCTTGCATGAAAAAGGACTCCATTTTTTATTTTTCCGGCATACCATCGGCTTTCATGGTCTTCTTGCATTGATATAGCAGAAGAAGGGCAAACACGCATGCATAGTTTACACCCTTCACAGGCGGCTTCTTCTATTAAAACTTTGCCTTTGTTTTGCGTTATGGCATCGAATCGACAATATGATGCACAAAGACCACATGCAATGCATTTATTATAATCTATTTTAGCAAATTCGCCGCCCACATATTCTTCTTCAATATAATTGTCGGGTTGCAAAATGATGTGCTGATTCGCAGCATCCACATCTGCATCTATCATCACTACAGACTCTACAAAACGAGAAAAAGCAGCAGAAATACATGTTTTCCCTGTTCCACCCTTACCGCTAATAATGGCAATTTCTTTCATCCTTTAAATCTTCAATTTCCTTTGAATTTCATAAAATATTTTATGAAGGTCTGAGCTTTCTAAAACCGGAATTTTACCCTCACTATACCATTTAGCTATCTTATGATCGAATGGTATTTTCGCCAATAATTCAATGCCTTCTTTTTTAAGATAATCGGAAACAGGATCTTCTCCATCTCCCGCTCTATTTATTACTACACCAAATTCCTTTTTCATACCTCGCACTGTTTCCACAGCAAGCTTTAAATCGTTCAATCCAAACCACGTGGGCTCAGTCACCAATATTACATAGTCGCCAAACGACGCAGTGGTTACAAACGGGCAAGATGTTCCCGGAGGGGCATCCAGTATTTCAACACCTTGATTCTCTAATTTCTTCACCGCCGATTTAATCACCCGCACACCACTATACACACCAATATTTGTCAACCCATCAACAATACGGTTGCCTTTTGTGCTTTGCATGATTCTTACTTTCCCTAATTCTTTCTTTTTTTCAGAAATAGCATCAAACTCACAAGCGTATAAACACGCACCGCAATCATGACACAATTCTTCTGAAATACTAATGTATTCCAAATTCTTTATAAACATTATGGCGTTAAACGCGCAATAATCGTGACATTTTCCACAAAAAGTACATGCGGCTGTATCAATAACAGGAAGGTTCTGAAACACTGTTTCTACACTTTTTACCTCTCCTTTCAAAAACAGATCGGCATTGGGTTCTTCCACATCGCAATCTGCAAAAGAAACAGGAATGCCCTGCTCTTCTAAAAAGCAAAATAAATTCACCGAAAGAAAGGTTTTTCCTGTCCCGCCTTTACCGCTACCAACAACAATTCTCATTTTAGATTATTCTTCAGGGTTATAAACAATAAAACTCTTTTTGGGGGCATGAATATGTTCGGCTATTACATCACATTTCACCATAAGCAGAAAGAAAAGCCGCGGGTTCTTTTCGTGTATCAAGCCTTCGAAATTTCCTTGCCCTTTTGAAATAATTAGATCTGCCTCATCGTAATGTTTGCGAAACTCATGGCTGCATTTATACAAAACAGTGGATGGCGCATCGTAGCCATTACTAATAATTTCAGCCACCCGATCTATTCCGCTTTTTCTCGCATCTTCGAAAGTTACATCATTTAAAATAGGTGCATTTTTTACAGCAAAAACAACTTTCTTTTCAAATTGCTCAATAAACAAACGGTCGAAAACAATTTCTCCGGCATTATCTCCGAGATAAAGAATTTTCTCAGCCGCTGCAATTTTCTCCCTTAGCTTTTCACTATGGTCAATGGCAAAGTCAGCTTTTAGCACTTGCAGAATGGTTTCATCCACATTGAAACTAATATTTGCACCATAATCCATAATATTTCCTGCTATTGCCAAGCGCAAAGCCAGCATAAAAGGATCGTCAGAATCTTTAACTTTTGGCAGCCACTCATCGTAAAGCGCTAAAGCCTTTTCATTGCTTTCCCTTTTTTCATCTGCATATATATCGAAAATACCCGTAAGCTCGCGCAGTTTAAAGAATAGATTTCGCTGTATTTCAGGAGAACTCAATTCGCCGATTTTTTTCATTTGTATATTAAAAAACTCAGCAAAAACAATTTCCTGACTTGGACTCAGCGGAAAGCGATCCAATAAACGAGTATACGTTTTATCAAAACACTGTATGCAACGATGGTCCATTACGTTTATTAATGATTATGGTGATCATGGTCGCCACCATGACCATGCCCATCAGGATGATCACAGCTATTATTTCCGGCCTGCAATTGTCCGGCAATATAATCCTTCACCAGTTGCTCGGGATCAATTTCAGCTACGCCAAGAATAACCTTCACATTATTCTGAATAAAAAGATTTTGCGCCATTGTTCCCATGCCTCCGGCAATGATTTCTGTGGCACCCTGAGCAGCAATCCATTGAGGAATTACACCCGGTGCATGTGGTGGCCCCTGAATATCTTCACGCTTAGTAATCACACCATTTTCTTCAGTAAAAAATGCAAAAAATTCACAGTGACCGAAATGGGCACTTAATTTATTGTTCACTACAGGAACAGCTATTTTTCTCATATTCTGTGTTTATTTAGTTCGTCTCTTCTTTTGGAGGAAGTCCGGCTTGCTTGCGTTTACCTTGACCGTCACCACCTCCAACTTTTCTTTTTTTTCCAAGGCCTTTCCCCAATTTTTTCAATTTCTCTTCTTTGGGAACTCTTTTACAGCCACCCAGCCCACGTCCTTTACCATCTCCATCAGGTCCTTTACCATCTAATTTAGGCATGGCTATTTATTTAAAAGTGTTACAATTTCTTCCATGCTGCGACCTTCCTGATTCATAATAATCATCTGAATTTTTAAGTCTTCCAACACTGGTTTTACCTTTCCACCAAACTCTGCAGCAACAATTTTTTCTACACCTAATTTTGCCAAAAATTGCACTGCCAAAGGACCTGCACCTGACTGCGCCTCACATGCTGGGTTTTTATGAAATGCGTATTCCTTACTTTCATTGTCATACACACAAAAATAAGGACAACGTCCAAAACGCTGATCCATTACAGATTGAATTGTGTCTCCACTTGCTGATATTGCTGTTTTCATATTCCTATTTTTTTTTCATTTTTGATTCACATTTTGGGCATACCTCTTCACGACAAGGATGTCCAGCCACATGTTTTTTAAGATATCCACAAGATACACAAACACAGAAACTCTCTGCTGAAGAAGAATATTCTTCAATATAATCTGAAGAGCACAGTGCACATTCATTTTCACGAGCTTTGTTCACTGAATTAAACACACTTCCACAATCGTGACATTTCCACCATTTCTCATCAAAATGGAAATCGCCACCTTGAATAAGAATAACACGTCCTTCAACAAAAGCTTGTGCCACCTTACGGCGGGCAGATTCATAGATACGGGCAAAAGTTGCTCGCGAAACATTCATAAGCCCACAAGCCTCGGCATGATTCAATAAATCATAATCACAGAGACGAATACTCTCGTACTCTTCAAGTTTTAACTCCACCACCTCTTTTGATTCAACACCTACCCCCGAAGGAATAAATGCATGAAAAGCCGGAGGGCTGAGTACTTTTCTATGTCTTTTTGGTCTTGGCATCTTTAATAGCACAAAGATAGTGAGAATATTCTCAAAAACAAGATAAATTATCGGCATTTAACAACTCTTTGCGTATAAAAACAAATCTCCCTATTCCTGTAGAATTCTATTAAATTTATATCTTTGTAGAAAGTCAAATATTATGAATACCATCATCGATTATTATCAGCGTAAAGCCCGAAAAGGCTCTTTTATTCATTTGATTAATAACACAGACGATATTCCTGAGTATTATTTTTCAGATGAAGAACGCAAATACATTAAAAACTGGTTCAGAAAAGAAAAAAAGAATATTTACAGTGTTAATCGTGCACCTGGCGTTCAAATTATTGCACTGATACCTGATAAAAAACCTAATTTCACGATTTTTGAAGACATAAGGCGACTTGGAAGCGATGCCACCTCTATTTTAAATAAATACAAAATAGAGGATGTTCATATTGACAATAATATTGACGAAAACAACTATAAATATTTCTTAGAGGGGTTAATGCTTGCCAATTATAGTTTCCTCAAATATAAGACAGATATTGAAAACAGTCACTTCCCTGCAAGAATTTTTCTCAAAAAAGACAAGAATACTTCAAAGAGTCTTAAGGAAATTAAAAATATAAACGACGCGGTATTCCACGCCAGAAATCTAGTTAACGAACCACTTTCTGGACTCAACACAACCATTTTTGCTGATTTTATTGAAACCACTTTCAAAAAACTACCAGTAAAAACAGAAATTCTGAATAAAAGCCGCATTAAGGCACTTAAAATGGGTGGTCTTCTTGGTGTAAACCGAGGAAGTAGAGACGAACCCGTTTTTTGTATTATGGAATACAAACCCGAAAAAGCGGTGAACAGTAAACCTTACGTATTTGTTGGCAAAGGAGTAATGTACGATACTGGTGGAATGAACCTGAAACCAGGAGCATCTATGGCCGACATGAAGTGCGATATGTCTGGGGGAGCAGCCGTGGTTGGAGCCATGTATGCCATTGCTAAAAACAATTTACCCGTTCATGTCGTTGGGCTTGTTCCTGCAACCGACAATAGAACCGGCGATGACGCTTATGTTCCCGGCGATGTGCTCAAAATGTTTAACGGCAAAACGGTTGAAGTTCTCAACACCGATGCCGAAGGACGCCTTATCCTTGCCGACGCTTTAGCATATGCCAAAAAATATGACCCAAAACTCTTAATAGATATAGCTACTTTAACCGGCGCGGCACATGCCGCTATTGGACCACACGCTATTGTTGGAATGACTTCAAAAGCAAAAGTTGAATTTCAGCAATTGCAAAAAGCCGGAGAAGACGTCTTTGAACGCATTGTTGAGTTTCCTTTTTGGGATGAATATGGTGATCAATTGAAGTCAGACATTGCAGATTTGGCAAATATTGGTGGACGATATGCCGGAGCTATTACTGCCGGAAAATTTCTCGAAAACTTCGCTGATGCACCTTATATTCACCTCGATATTGCCGGCCCTGCATACATGGCAAAAAAATGGAATTACTGGCCCAAAGGCGGCACAGGTGTTGGCGTTCGACTCTTTTATCAGTTCATTAAATCAGTTTCCCAAAAATAAAACACATGAAACTTCTCGCATTTTTACTTATAAGCCTCCTTTTGACAGGCTCAGCGGATAAACCCGCTTATCGTCTTGTGGATAATACCGGTGCCGACATTGAGTATTCTGCTCTTGTAAGCAAAATGGCCGAATACGACGTGGTTTTCATTGGCGAATACCACAACAACTCCATTAACCACTGGCTCGAATTGCAATTTACCAAAGATCTTTTCAAAGAAAAAGAGGGAAAGATTATACTTGGAGCCGAAATGTTCGAATCAGATGTTCAGCTCATCATGAACGAATATCTGGCCGGCAAAGTGAAAGACCGCAATTTTGAAGATGAAGCCAAACTCTGGCC
>JAFGWG010000137.1 GCA_016937255.1 Bacteroidales bacterium | reverse complement strand
GCTCGTCAATATAGACCTCGCCGCTATCGGCACGGTCCACAAGACCTATCATGTTCAAAATGGTAGACTTACCAGAGCCGGAGGGACCAGCTATCGTTACAAAGTCGCCGGCATTAACACTCAGGCTGACACCGCGCACTGCCTGCACCTGCACCTTGCCAAGTGGATAGTTTTTATGCACATCCTTCAATTCAACAATAGCCATAGATTCCTCCGGTAATGGTTTAGTACTGTTTTCCGAGAGATACATAAAGACCTCTTGCGCGTTGCAGCACAAGAGGTCTTTAACGATTATTAGCCAGCCATACTCGCGGCGGCATTAGCAGCACTGTTGCTTAACAATGGAATTGCCACCTTAAGCACCAAGAAGATGATCGCAAAGAATCCACCCAACAAGGCAGCCTGCTTTGCATTCAGTTTTTGTTTGAGGGTAAAAATGAAGGTAAGATACGCGTATTGCACCAGTGAACCTACCCCTTGAATGATGGAGATGAACTTCATCTCTTTTAGGCCCTGAAGCTCGGTCATCTCGAAGCCTTCAGCGCTGATAATAGCCGCCAGCTGCGGAATTCGGGTGTTAACAATAAGAGCAACCGCAATACTAACGAGTGAAGCGTATCCCACTAGGATGAAAAAGTCGCTTTTCTTATTCAACGGCATCTCGTCTAGGGTAGATTTTGTGATGGCCGGAACAATCAACACCATTACAAAACTCAGCACCGCCCAGCCGGCAAACACTGTTCCGAACGCAGTAACTGCTGAAACAACAGTTGCCATGGTCCCAATATTACCCATCTCAGCTGGCATAAAAAGAGTAGCCATATTCATCGCATTCATTGCGGCGAGGGCCCCGGACACCACTAGGAGCGCCACAACCAGTAACCAGTGAATCACCTTCTTTTGCATCAGTAACCTCCAAATATTAAGACCGCTTCTTAAAAGAATCGGCTGAATCCACACTATGGGAACCTAAGCCTCTGAGTCCGAATCCCCATGTTCTGCGTTAATAGGCATCTCAGCAGGAGCCACCGGCGAGGCAGTCCCAGCCGACTCATGTGTATATGCACGAAAACGCCGGTAGCTAAGCACCGATGTAAGCGCAATCCCTACCATCAACACAGAGAAAAAAACAATAAACGAAAGCGGCAATGGCAGGAACAGGCAAAGCAGCGCGACAATACCAGTAATGACAAAAACAAGCCCACCAAGACGGTGGGTGTAGCGCCAAGAACGCTCATCCACCAGAGTCCACGGCAGGCGGATGCCAACCGTAGAATTCTGCCGCAGGCGCGGCATGATGTTTCCGCTGATAACAAACATAAGACCAATAGCTGCAAGCAAAAAGCGGGGAACATTTTCAGAATTAGGTTGTAGCGCAGCAATCACGATAATAATATACAAAAAGGCCATAAGAGCGGCCATTAAAAGCACGATAACAGCCAGCGTTTTATCGTTTTGCCCTTTATGATACACCCGTTTATCCAAGCGGGAGAGCAGCAGAATAGAGATCGGAACCACAAACGGCAAAACCGCGAATAAAAATGATAGCTGCCGCGGCGCATAGCCATCCACCTGCCCCAGCATGTTCCAATGTACCGGAATCTGAGCCGGCAAGTGCGGATACACAAAGAAGGCTACAGCCAGTAAAACCACTGCCCCAAAACATGACCATATCAAAGCTCTACGTATTGGATTCATCACTCTCCCCCTTGGTTTTATCCTTCAGAGACAGCATCCATTCCATCAGCCCCTGAAAAACCGTTGTATTTAATTCGTAGATAACAAACTGGCCGCGTTTTTCCCGCTCCACCAATTCGGCATCGGCAAGTAGATTGAGGTGATGGCTCATCGACGCGCCAGTCATATTAAAGCGTGCGCCCAGCTCCCCTGCGTTCAGCGGCCCCTCCCGCAGCAATTCCAGGATACGTCGCCGTGTCGGATCGTCTAACGCTTTCCAAACCTTGTTCACCACGCGCTCCTAGAATTAGATATTTAGATAATATTCTAAGCATCAAAGGAAGTCAAGGAATTTGGGGAAGAGTCATTTTTTATTTATCATTTAAAGAATAGATGCTTAAAAGAAATGAATTATACCAACGAGAATCTTCTAAGTTTGCTTTAACACTTTTTTGAGAAAGAAGTTGAACCTCTATAGCAAGCAAATCACTTTCTGAACAGCCTTGCCTATCATATAATAAACGCATGTCTTCATAGACCGTATCCAAATTGGCTATTAGTGCATCTAAAAATGTAATAGATTCATTTATTTGATAAAGATTACCTTTAATAGAATTCAAGATAGCTTCTATTCTTTGTTCTGCCACACCAATCTGCATTAAAACAGAATTCTTATTGATATCTTCTATTTGTTTATTTTTCTTATAAAGCGATGATAAAAAAGGAGACATATCTAGAGATATAGATAAGGCCCATGTTGTTTCTTTCTCTTTATTCCAAGGTTCATTTAATTGGTCAATCAAACATGATTCTAGTACCTGATTCACTGATATTTGCGCTGATAATACAGGAGCCTCATTTTGCTTACGTAACACAGTTTGAGTGTCTATCAATGAAAGCTGAAGAAATAAAGACTCAATCTCTGGATTAGATATTGTTTTTAAATACTTATGATAAATATCTTCTTTGTCAAAAGATGGGAGTTCATCATCTAATATATTTTTATTTTTTATTCCACACAGATTAATCAAGGTTTCTTCAATGTTTGATCTCTGCAGCTGTAAATCAAGTAATTTTTTTTCATATTCCCATTTTTGTTTTTCTGATTCTACTAATTTCGAAACGGACACTGAACCGCTTATTAACATCTGTTTAAGTGAAGAAATAGTAACATTCAAATAGTTAATTGTATTTCTATAGTTTTCAATCTCCCTTAACGTCTGTCGAAGAGAGATATAATAATTAGCCAATGACAATAAAATAGACATTTTATAGTATGAAACTGCAGCATCTGATATCAAAGAATTAATTCGATATTGTTCTTTATAGGGGTCCTTGAACCTTCCCGTTATCCAGAATGGAAACAACCCCTGACTTATACCCAACGACACCCCTGGGCTTTGAATAACAGAATTGTTTGGATTAAATGGATCTGCCATTAATGAATATGATGCTGAAACGTTAATGGCAGCATTCCCTAATAAAGGCATATACAAATTAATAGAATTCGACCATGAATCGGGGACATCATCAGGATTAAATAATTTCTCTGAATATTTTACTGCTGAATCCAAAGAAACACCTAATGCATACGCACCTTCTAGCGTAGTTGCTTTAATACTTGCTACATCATACTGATATTCGGCCTCCTGAATTTCTTGATTATAATCCATTGCAGCATTCCACATTTCCTGTAAAGATTGCGCAAATAGAATTGTGGTAATAGAAAAAAATAAAAGTAGTAACAGCGTCTTTTTCATATACTAATCCAAAAAATCCAATCTTCTTAGAATCATTCTTAACACAGTATCATTATCAACAATAATTCGCGCATCTGAAGAGATTCCAGGCCTTAGTAATATTTTTTCTCCTCTTGATGAAACTAATGTTGCATCAGGAATAGTAGCTTCAACAACAAAAACAACAAGGCTACTATTAATCACATTAACATCAGCAGGAATCATTGATACAATACAGGGTAATTGACCAAAATCAGAGGGAGGCAAGCCAGGGAAACGAAGATTAACTGTTTGCCCAGTTTTTACTAACGCAATATAGGCTGGATCAATCATTAATTCTGCTTTTAGTCCTGAACTTGAATTTGGTATTATTCGTAGTATTTCTTCTCCAGCTATTATAATATCTCCTTGGTTTAAATTTTTAATTTCGTTAATTATCCCATCTATTGGAGCACTAACAGTTGCATTCTTTATTGTTCTCTCTAAAGACGCAATATGTTTTTCAAGAGATTGATATGTTTGATGTAAACCCTTCAATTTTTCAGACACTTGCAACAATTGTTCATTACGCCAGCTAGAAGCAGATAAAAGGCTTCTTAAATATGCAGCTTCCGTGTCAACAACATCATATTCTGTACGAATCGAAACCGGCTTGCTTTTTTCACGCTCGGATTGGATTTTAGCCTGTTCAACAAGCAATTGATTTCTTCTATATTCAGTAATATATGCTTCTGATCTAATCCATGTTTTATCCATTTTTAAATCAGCCATATTTCTATTATTTAGTATTGTCTCCTGCAAAACCATATTTTCTTGAATATCACCTTCAACTTGTGTTAAATAATTTCTTGAATTTAGTAAATCCAACTCTTCAGACCTAACATCCATGTACAAAAGGACTTGACCTTGCTCAACATACATATCATTTTCATAGTACTTCTTTTCAACTTTACCATTTGTCAATCCACAAACAGAAGAAATGGAATCGACTGGGCGCAAAAGCGCCTGTGCTTTTACTATATCATCCATTTTTGCCAATGACGCCCAAACAAAGAAGCCAACAATTATTAAGATTATTATTCCAATAAATATCGGGATGGCTTTAGATATCCGTGTTTCAAACACCTGTCTACTTGTAGATAAATCTTCCAGCTTAAACGAAATCATACCAACATACCTTCAAAAAGACTTTGATACAGTCCGTTTGCGTTACTTAATTCTATATGTGATCCTGATTCAACAATCTCACCATTATCCAAAACGAATATTTTATCACAAGCGGAAACAGTTGAAAGACGATGAGCAATCATAATAGTTGTGATGTTTTTAGAACATATCTCTCTAATTGTATCATGGATTCGTTTCTCTGATATTGAATCAAGATTGCTTGTAGCTTCATCGAAAATAAGGATATCAGGGGCTCCCAATAAGGCTCGTGTTAATGCAATTCGTTGACGCTCACCACCAGATAATGTCGCACCTCTTTCTCCTAAAATGGTATTATACCGATCAGGAAGCCTCTCTATAAAATCATGAGCACCAGTTCTCTTTGCAACCTCAATTATTTCTTCTAGACTTGCATCAGATTTATGCAAAGCAATATTTTCTGCAATGGAGCCAGAGAAGAGCATGATCTCTTGAGGAACATATCCTATTCGTGAGCGCAGATACTGTGTATCCAAGTCATTGCTATCTATTCCGTCAATTAAAATATTTCCAGAATGAGCAGAGTAGAATTTTAGTAAAAGCTTAATTAGTGTTGTTTTTCCACACCCAGAAGGCCCGACAAATGCAACAAAATCGCCTGCATTAATAGAAAACGATAAATCTTGATATATCATTTTCCTTGTTCCATATCTAAAAGACACATCTTTGAATTCAATTTCACCTTTAAACTCAACGGGTCTTATCCATCTTTTTTCAATACTTTGTTCACGGTCTAAGTCAAATATTTCCCCTAGACGATCTGCAGCTACATACGCTTCCTGAAGAGTTGATTGCAAATTAACTAAACGCTCTAAGGGACCGGTAAAATATGACGCTAAGGAAGTAAAACTAATAAGCGTACCAATGCTAGCATTTCCCTCCATAATGAGGTAGCTGCCTACCCAGAAAATTACTATTGAACTAAATTGTTTAACTATATCAGTTGACATCATCTGATAGATACGATAGCGCATTGCCTTCCAACCGGTAATTGCAACCTCGGTCTTTTTCACCTCGTATTGATTAAAAATCACTGATTCCGCATTTAATGCTTTAACAGTCGCAACCCCATTGATTGATTCTACAAGATGAGCTTGCATATCAGAGTTCTTTTTCATTAATTCACGAAATTGTTTACGATATAATTTTGAAAAAATAACTAATATAATTGAAGTAAAAGGCAATGAAAATAATACTATCACAAATAAGAGCCAATTAGTTGCAAACAATACTGGAGCTATTACCAGTAACATCATTGTATCCATTACAACAGATACAACAGCTTGCGAAAGAACATCTCTTATTTTTGTAATATCTTCCAACCGCGACAATATTTCACCTGTTTTTCTAGAATCAAAAAAAGAAAACGGCAAATGGAATACATGTGAAAAATATGATAAAACTAAATTCAAATCAATTTTATAAGAAAAATGAGTTAGTATAGAATTCCTTATTGCACTGATTATTGCTTGAAGAAGGGCTATACATAGCACACCAACTGAGAGAGCCCCTAATGTAAAATGTGCAGATGAAAACAACAACTCATCTATGATATAACGAAAATAAAATGAAGAAACAATACCAAACACTATCAAGAGAAGAGAAGCAACCCCTGCTAAAATCAGAATATTCTTATATGGTTTTATTATTGGGAAAAATTTAAATAATAGATTCCCAGAACCTTTTTCTGGCTTAAAATCTCTATTTGGCGAAACAAATATTACATATCCAGTCCATATTTTAAAAAAATCATCCTTCTCCATTTTGTATTTTTTTTTGGTATCATCTGGATCCCAAATAACAATTCTGTTTTTCTTTATTTTCTTAACAATAACATAATGTAAAAGTATTCCATACTCTCCAGGAATAGCAACATGAGCAATAAAAGGAACAGGCAAATCGTTAGTGAAGGCCTCCATGGTTCCTTTTAAAGCTCTTGCCTCTAAACCAATTTCTTTAGCGGCTTTAACCATCCCTTCAAGATTTGTACCTTTACGATCGGTACCAGCAATTTCTCTAATATACGTAATAGAATGTCTACTTCCATAGTTAGAAGCAATCATTGCGAGACATGCAGCCCCGCAATCAGTCTCATCAAACTGCTGTTGATACCGCATCAATTAATACCGGAACGCTACACCAGCGCTAATTCTTAGATGGTCTTCATGTTGTTCAATGCCGGGCATAAATCCTTTTGTTTTGTATAAACACCCAAGGCTAAGGCCTATAGCCTGTATATTCATAAAGCTATCTGGGTTACGACTGGGCAAATATCCGGTAAGTTCCAGTTCCACTGCACCACCAAGCATGGCATTCGCGGTATTAAAATCCAGTTCTTCCGGCTGCATCCAGAAATGGCCACGAGCCGTTATAGCCAACCAATCCAGCGGTTTAAAATCTACTAAACCAGCACCAAAGGCAGGGAACCAATTATATCTATTCTGGAACTGTCTGGCGTAAGCGGTAAGATGCAAATCTTTATATGTAAAATAGATATGTTCATCAATAAAATCGCCAAACGGGGCAATACAATAGCCCGCATGACCGGTAATATACATATTATCTGTTAGATTAAAAACAGGATTCTTTACCCAATGGAAGGGACTCGCCATATTTATAAATGATTTCCATCCAATCCTTTTTACAAAATCAACTTCCTCTTGAGATAGATCATCAAAGTCTTTATACCGGGAATACGCAGCATTCGGTCTGAATAAATGGTACGCCATGCCATAGATGTCATGCCCTACAATATCTCTATCCAACTCATTTACTTCCTCGGTTAAATTCATATCAATTTCAAATAATCCATAAAACATATAAACCATATTCATTATCTCACGCATTGCTAATTCAACACCGATACCTGGAGTCGTCTCCTGTTTAAAAGAAATCAACTCTTTTTCTTTACGAATAATCTCATAATCAGATTCAATACCTGCTGTATGCAAGCGAATAAAGACCGGCAACTGATTATCGCGAAGATTTTGCAGCGTAGCATTGCTAACACCCTTAACATAACAGACCCCATGAATGTTTGGCCACGGTTGCGAAATAGATCCTATGCCCTGCGCGGTAAGTATGGAACGGTGGCCTTCTTCGTGTGTTAACGGTATAAAGAAAATTGGACTCAACCATTTTAACCAGTACGACACATTCGAATAATGCTGCAACATACGCCCTTTTTCCTTATCCACAGGGAAGAAATCATCAAGGGCTCTAAAGGTCAACCGATAGGCACTTATATAATTATCCATGAACTGTTGCATCGTGTAATTCGAAGAAGTCCCATCAAAAATATTGAATGAATAATCCCTTGAAGCATTGATTTGATTTTGCGTTGATAATAAATCTGATTCTTGTGAAAAACAGGGGCTTGCAAATAAAAGCAAAAATAGAAAGGAATAGAACACACTCTTAACTTTCATAAAAACATCCTCAATGTACAAATAATTGAATAAAGAACGGTTAGCGGAATAGCTTCCGCTAACCGTAAGATCATTTTATGCCCAATCTACCCATTCTTCTATTTCGCTACCGATAGCAATTCCAACGGCGACCCCTGTTCCAATTCCTGTACAAGCCCCACCTAAACCGCCTATAGAACCTCCCACAATGCCACCTACTACTCCTAAAACAGCACCACAGAGGGCTGCAAACCATCCGCCGGCATCAATCATCATCATTTCATCTTGAGTTAATTCAACAAAACCATTCATAAAAAACCTCCAAATACATTTGATCTTCTGGCACTGGTTCTAATATCCATGGCTATTTTCTCCAGGCCTGTCTATAAGAGTATTGGCCATCACTCATACAGACTATATTCACCATGGCCAAACTGACCATAGAAAATATTTCCTAAAAAGACATCATGATTGACTAACCCCTACATAGACAGAAGCTTTCATTGTTGGCAAACTTATTAATGGATCAGCATCTGATACCGTGTAGATTGGCGTTGATGGCTTTAATTTTTTTTTGGAAATATATGCAGCAATATTTTTATGCACAAGCTGCAATCCTTGTGGAGCGCCTTCATAATGAACACAAAGAGCGTTTTCAATGAGCAATTCATCTTTAACGTCATATCCCATATTATTTAGATCAATGTCATCAGCTTGTACAAACAATTCAATATCTATTAGAGGCAAAGAACCTGGAACTATATTGTGTCCATGAATGGCGGTTATCCACGTTGGGGCACAAACACCTTTTATATCCATACTCTTTTTAATTTTTTGTATTTCTTTAGCAAACTCAAGTTGCGTTACTTTTTTTCTGATCCACATCAACTGATTTAATACCAATTTCTGCTGTTCAAGAATTTCCATATCAAACTCCTCACTATTTCAAATACACTCTTAGAAATTAAATAGACCTCAACCTGTAGAGGAATGCAAACCTCATCCTATGAGAATAATTTGTATTTGCCTCGTAGCAAAAAAAACATATCAGGAAAGTTATCATTGCGAATATCACCCACTTTCCAAAATGATATTCAGAACTTTATAAAAAAAAACAAATTAAAGCATTAAAATAGGACCATTAGCGTCTCTATATAAAGACTAAATT
>JAFGWG010000136.1 GCA_016937255.1 Bacteroidales bacterium | reverse complement strand
GCTCAGTGTTTGGTGGAGATGTTTTATGGGGAGTGATTTTTCGATGCGTAGGCAGCTTGTCATCGTTCCGAAGACATGAGGATCATGGAAGGCATGGGCGAAAATACAAATCTCTTTATTGGCGTAATAATTGGAATTGCAATCCATATATGGGCGTAATATTTGGAAGTTGCAAAGCTTTTACCTCCTCGTCAATAGAGCAAATAATTTCTCATTCACATAATAGTTTGCAGCGCCCAGCTTTTCTCTTCTGAGCAGACCGTCGGCAGCCAAAGTGTTTAGATAATTTGCAGCAGTAATTCTGGAAACCCCCAGATCTTTTACCACAAATTCAATTTTGGTGTACGGATGTTTAAATAGATTATTCAGTAGCTCTTGACTGTAGAATTTGTAATTACCACGTATTTTAAATTTGTACTCCTGCATCAGTGCTTTCATTTCAGAAATGAGCGAAATGGTTTCACGGGCAGTTTGTTCCACTCCTTTCACAATGAAAAGAATCCATTCTTCCCATGAATTTTCCTCTCTAACCTTTTGCAGCAAACGATAATAATCGGCCTTATGTTGAATGATATAACTGCTTAAATATAAGATGGGTAGTGTTTGCAAGTTTTGCATGATAAGATACAGAATATTCAAAATTCTTCCTGTTCTGCCGTTGCCGTCATAAAATGGATGTATGCTTTCAAACTGAAAATGTATCACCGCCATTTTTACCAGGGGATCGCAGTCGCAAACATCGGGATCATTGATAAATTTTTCCAGATTCGACATCAGGCTAATTATTTCTTCATATCCCTGAGGTGGCGTATAAACAATCTGTCCGGTTTTGTCATTCATCAGTTTTGTGCCTGCCTGCTTTCTATAGCCGGCATTATTCTGTTCCAACACCTCCTGGACTTTCAAAATAGATTTATTGGTAATTAATCCTGTTTCAGAAATTAATTCAAACCCGGTTTTCAAGGCAGATACATAATTCTGAATTTCTTTTGCATCCAGAGACTTTAGATTACCCAAATTCAATCCAGATTTGTACAAATCATCGTGGGTAGTAATGATATTTTCGATAGCAGAACTGTCTTTCGCTTCCTGTAAACCTAGTGTATTGATTAAAATGCTTTGGTTCGGAATACCTGAAGCAACACCTTTTAATTCTGCCAATGCAGCATGTGCAGATGGAAGACTCTTAAGAATTGGCTTGGTTTCCAATTCAATTTCTACCGGTAAATTTATGACTTTATACATGGTTTATTGTAAAGATTTTCCAATTTTCTTTACAAATATAGCATCTATTGTATCAAAAAACAAATATTCTTTACAATAGGCGTGGGATATGATAAGGAAATATCACTTGAGAGAGTGCTGATCAATAGCTAAGGAGTGAAATATATTTTCTTCGCAGGACTTTATAAGGGAGTGTTTTTTTCTCAATACTTCCGCAATTTAGTAATTAGCGAAGGTCAGCATTAAAGATGCTTTGTAATGCCTTGCTAATTCTCTCCATGCTTTTGTCGCATTCTTTGTCGGTGAGCGTTTTTTCTTCGTGGCGAAAAATGAAACTAAGAGCATAGCTTTTTTTGTCTGCGCCAAGTTTCTCATCGGTATAAACATCGAAAAGGCTAAGTTCTTTAAGTAGTTTTTTATCTGCATCAAGGGCTACTTTTTCAATGTCTGTAAATCGAGTATCTTTATTAATGAGGATGGATAAATCGCGACGAACTTCCGGAAATTTAGGAATTTCTTGAAATTCTGTTTTGCTCTTTCCATATATTTTCAGGAATAATTCAAGATTGATTTCTGCGTAAAAAACAGAGATATCAATATCGCTTTGTGCAGCAATATTGGGCATTATCATTCCAAATTCTGCAAGAGAATTGTCTTTCCATTTGTATGAAGCACCCATTGCAAATAGTTTTGAATGTGTGTCTGCAAATTGCAGTTCACCGTCAATTCCACATCGTGAGAAAAGAAACTCTAAAACAGATTTCAATGTATAATAAGAGCTTTTTTCTTCTTTATCTTTCCAGTTTTCGGGAGCAGTTTTGCCGCATATAGCTATGGCCAGTGTTTCTTGTTCTTTATATTGTTTTGTTACCGACTTGCTCTTATCACTCGATACTTTTTCATAGATACGACCGATTTCAAAGAATTGTAAATCAGAATTTTTTCGATTAATATTATATGCAAGAGACTGTAATATACCAGAAATCATGGATGGTCGCATGATGTTTAATTCGCGACTCAGTGGATTTAGCATAGGGACAAAAGTTTCAGGATTGAAGACTCCTGTTTTCTCATGCCAATGTGTGCTGCTGAGCGAATTATTCATGATTTCATTCAGCCCTCTATTGCTTAACAGATCTGCAATATACTCGCGGAAAGAATGGGCATCGTTTTCATTTTGCAGAGAGAAAACGGTATTGGCTTTCTCGGGCATGGAAATATTATTATACCCGTAAATTCGTAAAATCTCTTCTGCAACATCAGATTCGCGGGTTACATCCACTTTATTCAGTGGGGCATCAATAAGCCAATCTTTTTCTGAATCTTTTTTCAGAATATTGAAATCGAGATTTTTAAGTATGCTCTCGCAGGCAGTCGGTGTAACAGGATAACCAATTAATTTATGAATATTATCGAGGTTGATATTGATTTTCTTTTTTTCAATTTTTACCGGATAAATATCCATTAAGTCGGAACTGATTTCGGCACCACAAATTTCCTTAATTAGGTTTGCGGCTCTTTTAGCAGCATATAAAGTAAGTTCAGCATCTACGCCACGTTCGAAACGGAAAGAAGCATCGGTGTGCAAATCGTGGCGCTTGGCACTTTTGCGTATGCTAACAGGATGAAAGCAGGCACTTTCAATGAATATTTTTTGAGTATCCATGGTTACTCCTGAATCGGCTCCACCAAAGACACCAGCAATACACATTCCTTGTTTTTCGTTGCAAATCATTAGATCCTCTGATGAAAGTTTGCGTTCTACTTCATCGAGGGTGATAAATTTCGCGTCGTTGGGTAAGTTTTTGACAATCACTTTTCCACCACTTACTTTATCAAAATCAAAAGCATGAAGAGGCTGCCCGCATTCAAGCATAACAAATTGAGTAATATCCACAACTGCGTTTACTGGTCTTAATCCAATAGCTTGCAAATAATTTTTCATCCAGCGTGGACTTTCTCCGATTTTCACATTATTCATGGTTAATCCTGAATAACGAATACAGTCGTTTTGATTTTCGACAATGATTTCTATCGGAAGTGAGTTAGAATCTTTTTTGAATTCTGGTAAGTTAAGTTCTATTAAACTGGCTTTCTTTCCGGGGTATCTTTGTGAAACAGCAGCATAAATGTCACGGGCAACTCCCATGTGGCTCATGGCGTCGGAGCGGTTTGGTGTTAGGCCTATTTCAAAAACATAATCACTTTGAATATCATAAAGTGCGGAAGCATTCTTGCCAATTTCTTCTTTCTCATCCAATATCATAATTCCGGCATGCGATGTTCCGACGCCGATTTCGTCTTCAGCGCAGATCATTCCATTGCTTTCTACACCTCTGAGTTTGGCCTTTTTAATTTCAAAGGGTTTGCCTCCTTTTGGGTATAGTGTAGTTCCCGGAGTTGCCACCAGTACTTTTTGATCTTTGGCTACATTGGGAGCCCCACAAACAATCTGTAGGGTTTCGCTACCCACATCTACCTGGGTGAGATGCAGGTGATCAGTGCCTTCAATTTTATCACATTTTATCACTTTCCCAACCACAATCCCTTTTAGGCTGCCTTCAATTTCTTCGTAAAGTTCAACGCCTTCTACCTCCAAACCTATATCGGTTAGAATCTCTGAAAGTTCATTTATGGTAAGGTCGGTATCGATGTAGTTCTTCAGCCAATTATATGATATCTTCATGCCAGGAATTTTTTACAAAGATAAACAGAGATATTTATTTGTCGATTACTTATATTTGTAAATGCTTAGAATATTCATCATTCTTGTTGTTTCAGTTTTCTTTTCTCTTCATTCATTTGCACAATTGCAAACTGATAATGGCAGTGATATTAATCCCCACGGTCATATTCGCATTTTGCTTGTATTTGTAGAAATTCAATATCCTGATGGAGATAAATATCCTCCGGATGCAAATAGTGAGTGGAAAGCTGGCGAATATCCAATTTGGGCTAATTCGCTTTTTGAGTATAGCAGTGGTTCTGATCCGAATGCCATGGTAAGTCGTTTTTACCGCGAAAGTTCGTTTGGCGATTTCCAGGTTAGTGGCGATATTCTTCTTGATCCCGTGAATCCCGATCGCCCTTTTCAATTTAAGTCGAATGGGAGTATTAGCCCTGGTGATATTATAAAAGAAGCCTGGGAAAAAGGTTTTACTACTTTACATTCACTGCCTGCCGATAGCTTTGATTTATGGGAAAAAGGAAAGTCAGGTCATCTCAAGGAATTGAAAAACCCGGAATCTGAATTATCGTTCGATCATATTATGTTTATTGTTCGAAATTGTATATATCCGAGTAATCTTGGGGGGTATGCAAGTCCGGGAACCATTAGAACTGGAGGTGTAGTGAAATCGGATTCGTATAGTGTTTTTGCAACGCGTAATATTTCACCACTGCATATTTTATTGCATGAGTTTAACCATCTTTTGTTTGGAGGGAATAACCAGCACTGCTGTGGGGGCAATCATATAGGTAGCGGTCCTCAAATGTTTCTTTCTTTTGAGGGTGGGTGGGGGATGATGGGTTCCGCCAATAAATCGTTGATGACTTGTAATGCCTATGATCGATATAGGCTGGGTTGGAAAATTCCTGAAAAAGAGTTTTATATTTCTGCTCATGATACACTTGGAAAGGAATTAATTACTGACTTTAGCCCAGAGGATAGTGTGATTGATAATCTGGTTGTACTTAGAGATTTTCAAACGACGGGTGATGCAATTCGTATTCAACTGCCATATATTCCTGAAGACGAATTTCCGCAATATCTTTGGATTGAGAATCACAATACAGAAGCCTTAAATGGTAGCCCATTTGATGTTTTTCAATATCAGGATCGCGATTGCATAGAAAATGCTTTACCTGGATTATATGCATTTATTCAGGTTTCTCATGAGCAGACCGAAGGGAAAGATATTTTTAAGGGTTATGCCGATTTTATTCGTCCATTGCCAGCATCTGGAAACTACGACATTCAATGGGGCGATACAATGGTGCAAAACCCATGGTGTGTAAATAATGCGGTGAATTATCCTTTTATTCGAGTACAGAAGTTTGCTAATCCCTTAAGTGGAAATAATGTTGCAGAATTTGTAGCTGTAGATTTAAATAATGATGATTTCATTGGAGAGAAAGAGAAGCGCGACTTAAATATGGAAAAAATTGGCAGTTCTTATAACTTTAATCTGCCGTATCTTGGAGAAGAGGAATTTGCATATCGCCTTGATTATAATATGGGTATTAGTATTGATGGGAATCCTTCATCTGTAAATGTGCTCACTTTTGTAAATGATGACAAAGATATTTTGAACGGTGGAAAGCCAAATAACAGAATTATATATCTCAATGGTTTGAGCGTTGAAATTGTATCTGAAGATTGCCCCTCTCCTGGCGATGTTTTAGTTCGTGTGCGCAGTAATAATCATTTAGTAGAGAATGATATTCGTTGGTGTGCCCCTGAAATTATTCTGCCAAATATGCCTGAAGAGTTTGATCTCGTGATTGAAAAAAGAGTGACTCTAACGCTAGATTTTGGTCAAACTCCTACTAGAATAGATTCTGTTATTTCTTATGAAGGTCGAAAGTATTTCAACTCCCCGACATATTTCAAAGTGATGCCCGGTGCAAAAATTTTAATGAAGAAGAAATCAAAAATAATTCTCAGAAATCAGTCCATTCTACATATTATGCCTGGTGCAGAGATAATTATGGAAGATGGTGCTGCCATTATTCCTAAAGAAGGATCTAAGGTGATAAATGAAGGAGAAGTTAGAGAACAGTAGCTTAATACAACGGATTATTTCCCAATCTGGCCTTATTTGGTGCTGGAGTTACAAATCTAAGTGCAAGTTCTAAAGCTCCCGCTCCATTGCTGGCTTTACTCAGTCCGCTGGCATTGATATCGTAGCTAAATCCAATGGCAAAATTCGAAAATTCAATCATTGATGTAAAGGCGATAGCATCTCCAACGCGATAATGTCCTCCAACGGTAAAAGCACTACTTTTAATGAAGCCGGTATAGCGTGAAGATTCTTTTAACAAATATCTAAAAGAAAGACCTAGCATAATCATAGTCGATGAACCCTGAGTCATAAACAGAAAACTGGGCTGAATAGCTGTGTTTGAACCACTTATGCCAATGCTGAAATCTGCATGTGCAACAATTTTAGCATATCGTTTATCTTCAAGAATGGATGTAATTTGCTCAGGACTTGTTAGGTGGAAAGCCGCAATTCCAATTGTGCCTTTTACTCCGTCGTTATAATAAGGATTTCGGGATCCACTCATAAATTTATACACAATTCCTGCATTTAGGTCAATACCTGTTGCATTTAGAAGGGATGCACTTTCATGCGTTTCAAGAGCAGGATCATATTGCATGCCATTGTATTGGCTGTCCCAGCTCAAATTAGCCATATTTACGTTTTGAGAGATGATCCCCCCACCAATTCCCGCAGAAAGTGAAGATACTGAGTTTAGTCTGACACCCGCACCGAGGTTTATTCCGGCAATAGTCTGGCTGAATTCAGAAGCTCCGGATTTATCGCTCATAACATAACCGCCAATACTGAATTGCGCATTATTTGAACGACTAACCGGGGCGTCGGCTGACAATTGATAAGTGGTAAAGGGTTCGGCAACACTTCGCCATTGGTCTCGATAATTAATATCTGCCCGAAAGTCGCCATTGTAATTGCCCGTAAGTGCAGGATTCAAAAACATTGCAGGCATATTGTATTGTGTAAAATGAGGGTCTTGGGCATGTGAAAAAATTGCCACCAATAGTATTCCGCTTAGTAAAAATATCTTTTTCATGATGCCTGTATTATCGAATTAATGTAACTGTTCCCTGACCGCTAAATGTTGTTCCATCGATTTGCGTTCCACTGTAATATAGCGAGAATACGCCTCCGTTCATGGCTTGACCTTTAAAGGTTCCATCCCAGCCTTCACCGGGGACTTTAGTTTCGAAGACTTTCTCTCCCCAACGATCAAAGACCTTAAAAACGATAGTTTCTATGCAGTTTCCGCGTACAATTAGGATATCGTTATAGCCATCATTATTAGGAGAGAACGCTGTAGGAATAAAAATATCTCCGCAATTATATTCTACAAAAACCCAAACTTCATCACTATTACTACATCCATTTGCGTCGGTAACTAAAAGCGTATATTGTGTTGAGGTTTCAGGTGTGGCAGTTGGATCAGAACAGTTGTTGCAGGAAAGATCATCGTCTGGGCTCCATGAATAAGTAATTCCTCCGCTACCATTTAGATATGCTGGTGAGCCATACAAAATTGTAGTGTCGTTCCCGGCATCTGCTAAAGGCAGGGGATGTACTAAAACAAATATGCTTGCTGTATCTGCACATGGACCATTGCTTACGGTAACGGTGTATGTTTGCGAATTGGTTGGATTTACGCCAATGCTTGAGGTGGTTTGCGTTGTGTTCCAAAGGTACGTGCTGCCACCCGACGACGTTAATGTCGCGGTTTCCCCAAAACAAATCACGGTGTCTCCATTTATTGATGCATTGGGCAATGGATTTACGGTTACCTGAACACTTGCTGTTCCTTCACACCCTCCTGATGTGCCTGAAACCGTGTAAGTTGTAGTTCCTGTAGGCGAAACAGTTGTTGATGCATTAGATCCTCCATTGCTCCAGGAATAGGTGGTCGCGCCTGATGCAGTTAACGTAGTACTGTCTCCGTCACAAATGCTTGTTGTGCCGTTAATAATTATATTGGGTGCAGGGTTTACGGTTACCATAAATGTTGCTGTGTTAGAGCAGTTTCCATCGCTTCCAGTTACAATATATGTTGTAGTTAATGAAGGTGTTACATTAATGTTATCTGTTGTTAATCCCAGATAGCTCCAGACATAATTTCCGGTGAGACCGCCATTTGCGGCAAGGTTTGCTGTGTCGTTTTCACAGATTACAGCATCTCCGGTAATACCTATAATGGGAAGTGTATCTACATTTAGGGTGTATGATGCTGAATCTGAACATGATCCAGCACTAACGGTTACGTAGTAGTTTGTTGATGTTGTTGGATTTACATCTATTGAAGATGTTCCTCCACCCCCATTCCATGCATAGGTGTATGAACCTATTCCGCCACTTGCAGTAAGGGTTGCAGTGTCTCCAACGCAGATTGCCCCAGGGCCGTTAATTACAGCGGTAGGTGTTGGATTTACAGTTACTTCGATGCTGTCAGTATTTACACATCCATTAATATCGGTTCCGGTTACATAGTACCATGTGTCTGTTGTAGGATGAACATCAATGGAAGGGGTGCTTTCAATTGTGCTCCATGCATAAGAGTCTGCATTGTTGCCTGTAAGAGTAGTTGTATCTCCGTCACAAATGGAATTTGTTCCAGTAATATTTACCAATGGAAGTGGATTGACAAAAATATCGAGACTTGCCGACTCAGAGCAACCATTTGTGGTTACAGTCACCGTATATGTTGTGTTGCCAGTAGGGGTCTCATTGATTACCGAACTTGTTTGACTTCCTCCCCAAAGATATGTTCCTCCTCCACTGGCTGTAAGTGTAACATTATCACCAAAACAAATTGTAGTATCGTTGGCAGATATTGCTGCAGTTGGGTAATCGAAAACGTGAATCATTTGAGTAATGGAATCGCTGCCACTTGCATTTGTTACTACCAGTTTGGCTTCATAATCACCGGTAATATTGTAGCAAATGCTTCCTGGGTTTTGTACTCCCGAACTGCCTGGTGTTCCACCAGGAAAAGTCCAGCTCCAGCCTGTTGGGGTATTTGAACTCAAATCTGTGAATGTTATACAATCGCCTACACAAAGAGTGGTGTCTGAAACATCGAAATCTGCAATTGGAGGCGTTCCAGCAGAGGGTACACTTAATGAAATGTCATCTACAGCAAAAGATGGGTCCGTGCCGGCATTATCAGCATTATTGGTCCAATTAAAACCAATTTTCACATTGGCATTATTATTAGCAGTAGCTGGAAGGTTTATTGAGTAAGCTGTCCACAGCCCTTGTGGCGAACATGATCCAAAAGGAGTTTTAGGAAGATCAATAAGTAGAGCCCATGTGCTGCCATCATAATACCACATAGTGGCATTATCATTTGTGCCATCCCCATACTCCATATAAACGAAATCTACAGTTATATTGCTGCGCCCTGTACAATTTATGGTTGGGGATTCGGCTCTGATATTAGTAGTTGGGTCTCCTAACCCTCCAGCATAATAACTAGCGCCTCCATCAGCAGCAATAAATCCGCCAAGTAGTTCAATGTTCCCCAGATGAAGGGTTCTGTCTGATCCACAGCCAGAACCACAGGATCCTGCTGGGTTGCCATTTTCTGCGGCAGAAATATACCATGTGTTTGCATTAGCAGAATTGGTGCCTGTACTTGTTATCGCCCATGTCCCATTTGACCCTGCTACAGCATTGGCCAGTTGCCCCTGATTGCACCCTGTTCCGAAATCTTCAGTCCAGAAAACTTGTGCATGTACTGCCCCAGCAAATATGAGAAGCAGTATGAATGTAAATAGTTTTTGCATATCCCTTGAAATTCTTAATGATTGGACAAATTACTGAATCAGAAGTTTAATGTTTTTTTCTTTATCTCTACGGATTTAAAAAATATAAACACCATTGATATTTTCATGGATTCATAATTTATCCCATTACAAAATTACAACCTGATGATTTCTAAAACAATAATAAGATGTATGGATTCATGAATCAGACTTATATTCAAAAACTGCTAAAGTTAAGATGTTGATCTTCAGCGCCAAGGTTGTTTATAAGTGTTAAATATTTTGCAGGTTCAAAAGTGTGTATTATCTTTGACCGCTTGGTTAAACCAAAAGGATAAATCACATGGTAAACGAAAATGATTCAAAAGATAGTGCAGAAAAGAAAATTCTTAAAGCTGCACGAGAGATTTTCCTCGACAAAGGATATGAGGGAACACGAATGCAAGAAATTGCTGATTATGCAGGAATTAATAAGGCATTGCTGCACTATTATTTTAGGTCGAAAGAGAAACTCTTTATGGGTATATTCGTGGAAGCATTATCAAAACTAGTTCCCCGAATGAAAGAGGCGATAAGTGGACCGGTTTCATTTCGAGATATCGTTGGAATTTTTGTTGATTCATACCACGAAATAATGATAGAAAACCCCAATTTGCCAGTATTTGTGGTACGCGAAATTCACAGAATGCCCGAAGTTGTGGTAGATATGATGAAGAAAAGTGGTTTTGATATCAATATGCTGAAGCTTTTTATAAATAGTCAAGTGGAACAAGGTTACATTAGACCAGTCGACCCAGTTCAGCTTATTGTTTCTCTTATCGGAATGAGCCTTTTCCCATTTATTGGAAAACCTATTATTCAGGGTGTTATGATGGATGGTGACGAAGAAAAAATGCGTGATTTTTTCAAAAATAGAAAAGAATTTATTGTTGAATTTACATTAAAAGGGTTGGATTATGTTGAGTAGAATTCCATTGTTTCTGTCCGTCCTCGTTTTTGCCCTAAACTTATCGGCGCAAAGCATAGGTCTCGATGAAGTGGTTTCTGCTTCCAGAAATAATTATCCGCTTCTAAAAATGAATGTTCTCAATGAACAGCTTGTTGATCTTAGACTTAAAACGGTTAATGCTTCATGGATGCCTACTGTCACATTAAATGCTCAGGGAACATATCAGAGTGATGTCACTTCATTGCCGATAAATATTCCCGGGGTTGAAATTCCTGATTTATACAAGGATCAATATAAAGCCAGCCTTGACATTAATCAAGTGATTTACGATGGCGGCTATAGCTCTGCTAGAAAAGATCTCGAATATACAGATTTACAGGTTCAGCAGGAAGAAATAAACATAAGCCTTAAAGAAATTGAAATATTAAGTACGGATATATTCTTCTCTGTTTTGAGCCTCGAGAAAAGTAAAGAGCAACTTGAGTTGATGCTTTCAGATCTTGATAAGCAAATTTCAATTATTGAATCAGGAGTAAAAAATGGTGTGGTTTTACAAAGCACGCTTGATCAATTATTGGTGGAAAAACTGAGTCTGAATCAGAAGATATCAGAGCTAAATGGATTAATTGAAGCAAATATTCAGCTGCTTCAGCAGTTAACAAAGCTGCCATTGAATGCCAGTACTGAATTCACCATGCCCGACAATTTTGTGGTACAGGAGAATTTCATGTTGGAAACCCCTGAATTAAGACTATTTGAACTAAACGATACGAAGTTGGCTGGTAGTATGGACTTGATGAAAGTCAGAAAAATGCCAAAAGTAGGTGCTTTCGCACAATTTGGTTATGGCCGGCCTGGCCTGAATATGTTTACCAATAGCTTTGACAGTTATTATTTTGTTGGCGTAAAGGCTACCTGGTCTCTTTGGTCTGGTGGTAAAAACAATACTGAAATAGATGCCATTCAAGTGCAAAGGCAAATCTTGGAAGTGCAAAAGGAAAGCTATATGCTCAATATGGAGCTTTCACGCACACGATTATGGCAGAATATCGAGAATCTTCAAACTCAATTGCAAACCGATCAAGAAATTTTTCAGCTCAGAGAATCAATTATCAAATCTTATGAGTCTCAGTTTCAAAATGGTGTTATTACTGCCGACGAGTACTTGAGGCATCTGAATAATAAAACCATGGCAGCAGTTGCTCTGGAAATGCATAAAATCCAGCTATGTAAAGCTCAATACAATTATCTTAGAACTTTTGGAAAATAAAATATCATGAAAAAATACTATTTCATTGTGCTGATTTCTGCACTTTTTGCATCTTGTAATTCTTCAAATAAAGAAGCAGATGCATATGGCAATTTTGAAAGTGATGAAATCTTGATTTCTGCTGAAGTGAGCGGAAAAATCATTTCGATGGATATCGAAGAAGGAATGGCGTTGGGAAAAGGGGATATTATCGGGGTCATCGATTCTGTACCATTGGTGCTCAAATTAAAATCTTTACAAGCACAACGTCGAGCTATTCTTTCTCGTGGGGGAAATGTGTTTACCCAAAGCGATGTACTGAAACAACAAAAAGTAAATCTAGAAAAGGAGCTTCTTAGAGTAGAAGCATTGCTAAAAGATGGTGCCGCTACGCAAAAGCAAAAAGATGAACTTGTCTATCAGATACAGATTATCGACAAGCAAATTGAGAATGTGTATTCTCAGAATTCTCCCATTTCGGCCGAGGCATCTGCAATGGATGCTCAGATTGAGATGCTTCTCGATCAGATTTCGCGTTGTGTTATAAAAAGTCCGATAGACGCTGTAGTCTTGACCAAATATGTTAATGTAGGTGAGGTTGCCGGAGCAGGCAAGCCTCTTGTTAAAATTGCAAATTTGAATAAAATGTACCTGAAAGCATATATCAGTGGTTCGCAATTGTCGGAAATTAAAATCGGACAATCGGTGAAAGTTCGCATTGATGAAGGCAAAGATAACTACAAGACTTTTGGTGGAACCATTACTTGGATTAGTTCTCAGGCTGAATTTACCCCGAAGATTATTCAAACCAAGGAAGAGCGTGTAAATTTTGTTTATGCCATAAAAGTTCTGGTGCCCAACGACGGATCAATAAAAATTGGAATGCCCGGTGAGGTCATTTTTGAATAAGGAAATATGTTTGCAGTAGAAGCACATAATCTGGTCAAAAGGTATAAGTCGGTTCAGGCTTTAAATTCGCTTAATTTCACTATTGATAAAGGTGAGATGTATGGATTTATTGGACCCGACGGCGCGGGTAAGACTTCGCTTTTCAGAATTCTTACCTCATTGCTCATCCCTGATGAGGGTTCGGCCACAGTATTGGGTTATGATGTGGTAAAAGACTATCGTGAAATTCGCAAAATATCAGGTTATATGCCCGGTCGATTTTCTCTTTATCCAGATTTAAGCGTGGAGGAAAATCTTCAGTTTTTTGCTTCGGTTTTTAAGACCAGTATTGAGGAAAATTACCACATGGTAAAAGATATTTATTCTCATATTGAGCCGTTTAAAAAACGTCGGGCAGGTAAATTGTCGGGTGGAATGAAGCAAAAGTTGGCTTTGAGCTGTGCATTGATTCATAAGCCTGAAATTCTCTTTTTAGATGAGCCAACTACTGGCGTAGATCCGGTTTCAAGACAGGAGTTTTGGGAAATGCTGGCTCGTTTAAAAAAGGAAGGACTTAGCATTGTGGTCTCCACTCCGTACATGGATGAGGCTTCACTCTGCGCCCGAATTGCCATGATGTATAAAGGCGATATTCTTGCCGAAGATAGCCCCGAAGCCATTCAGCAAATGATTTCCGGAAAACTTTGGTCGGTTTCGGGCGCAAGAACTTATGATATCTTGCGCTATTTGAGAACTTTCAACACGTGTTTTAATATCTATCCTTTTGGGCAAAATGTTCATTTTCAGGTATCTGGAGATGCTGAAGCGGTATTTCAGCAAATCAAAAATGAATTTCAGAATATTCAAATCGTGGAAATTCAGGCATCTGTAGAGGATGTGTTTTTACACCTTTCTGCCAGAACTGAAGAAGAGAAGGAGGTGCTGAATGGATAGAGAGCGAATTATTATTGTGAAGAATCTGGTTAAGAAATTTGGTGATTTTACAGCCAATGACAATCTTAATTTTGAAGTGTATAAAGGTGAGATTTTCGGATTTCTGGGAGCTAATGGTGCAGGGAAAACCACAGCAATGAAAATTCTGTGTGGACTTTCCAAACCTACTTCCGGGGAGGTAGATATTGCAGGCTTTGATATTTATCGCGACACCGATAAAATAAGGCATATCATCGGATATATGAGCCAGCGGTTTAGTTTGTATGAAGATTTGACGGTATATGAAAATATTCGCTTTTTTGCCGGGATTTATGGAATTAGAGGTAAAGAATTTAGGGCTAAAGCCGAAAAGCTGATTGCAAAACTAAATATGGAAGATGTTGCAAAAACATTAGTGGCATCTATTCCACTTGGCTGGAAGCAAAAACTGGCTTTCAGTATCGCTATGTTTCATGAGCCTCCCATCGTTTTTCTGGATGAACCTACCAGTGGTGTGGATCCGCGTACACGCCGTCAGTTCTGGGAAATGATATATCAGGCAGCCGAAAGTGGTGTGACGGTTTTCATTACAACACATTATATGGATGAGGCAGAATATTGCGATCGAGTATCTATTATGGATCAGGGAAGAATTGCGGCACTTGATACGCCAAAAATGCTCAAAGAAAATGCCGGAGCCAAGAACATGAACGATGTTTTTCTGAAACTTGTACGTCCTCAAAAAGCAGAATTATGAAGCAGTTTTTAGGATTTTTCAGAAAAGAACTGATTCACATTATTCGTGATGTTCGCTCCTTGCTTATTTTGCTGCTCATACCATTTCTTATGATGTTGATTTTCGGCTATGCCATTAATATGGATTTGAAAAATGCAGGCATTGCCGTTATGGATTTATCCGGCGATGATATGACTCATGAAATCACCGATAAATTGCTGTCCTCAGGCTATTTTGAATTGCAGGATGTCATTACAGATCCGGGTAGGGCAGAAGAATTGTTTAAAGCAGGAAAAGTAAAGGAAATTCTCGTTTTCGAACAGGATTTTGCTCGTAAATTCCATAGTGAAGGTATTGCAAAAGTTCAGATTTTAACCGATGCTTCTGATCCAAATAATGCCAATATGCTGGTGAATTATACCAATGGTATTATCGCCAATTATTTATTACAGCAACAGGTTTCGCAGTTTCTTCCGCTTCAGGTGCAAAGTAGTTTTCGATATAATGAAAACCTCGAAAGTGTCTATATGTTTGTGCCTGGATTAATTGCACTTTTGGTGATGTTGATTTCTACCATGATGACATCCATTTCAATAACCCGAGAAAAAGAAAGTGGAACCATGGAGGCTATTCTTGTATCACCACTGAAACCTTGGCAAATTGTTCTTGGGAAGGTCGCACCTTATGCTTTTATCGCCCTAAGTAATCTTGCAGTCATTTTGCTTATGGGAACCTTTGTTTTTGGAGTCCCATATCGTGGCAGTATAGCTTTGCTACTTGGACTTTGTGTATTATTCATTTTGATGGCGCTTTCTCTCGGAATATTAATCTCGACTATAAGCTCCAATCAACTTATGGCGATGATGATATCGATGGTAGGGCTCTTGCTTCCCACTATTTTGCTATCGGGGTATATTTTTCCAATTGATAATATGCCGGTCTGGCTGCAAACAATTAGCAGCGCTTTTCCCGCGCGCTATTTTATTACTGCTTTAAAAGCGGTGATGCTAAAAGGCCTCCGCTTCATGTATATATGGAAGGAAATACTGGTCATTTTTGGAATGATGATGTTTTTCCTCATTGTAAGTATTAAGAAATTCAAAATCAGGCTAGACTAATGAAGACGATTCTCATATTCATACAGAAAGAGTTTTTGCAGATCTTCCGAAATCGTGCTATGCTGCCTATGATTTTTATGATGCCGATTATTCAGCTACTGATTTTGGGTAATGCAGCGACTTTTGAGATGAAGAATATCAGAATGGAGATTTTGGATCAGGATTTAAGCCCTGCTTCGAGGGAATTAAGTTCTCGTTTTATGAATTCTCCGTTTTTTGAAGTAAGTAACACAGCAGAAAATTTGAATGATTGCGAACAAGCGTTGGATAAAGGCGCTGCTGACTGTTATCTTGTTTTGCCTGAAGGGTTTGAACGTGATTTGGTAAATATGCAGGGGACTGAAATTCAATTGGTGCTAAATGCCATCAATGCGTCATCTGCTTCATTAATCAATGCATATTGTAATGCCATAGCTGCCGATTATGTAAAATCGATCAGTGGTGGAACTGGTCAGAAAATCTCTCAGATTGAAAGCACATATTCGTATTGGTTTAATCCTGAAATGAATTACCCAAGTTTTATGGTTCCCGGAATTCTGGTGCTTTTGGTTACATTAATTGGCTTGTTTTTGAGTTCTATGAATATTGTTCGTGAAAAAGAAATCGGGACCATAGAGCAGATTAATATTACGCCGGTAAAAAAATATCAGTTTATTGCCGGAAAACTTATTCCCTTCTGGATTATCGCTCAAGTAGAACTGGCTATTGGCTTACTCATCGCATGGTTATTGTATAGGATTCCAATAGAGGGATCGCTGCTACTTCTTTTTGGCTTCACAGCTATTTATTTGGTTGCTGTTTTATCGCTAGGATTACTTGTGAGCACTATAAATAAAACACAGCAGCAGGCCATGTTTGTATCATGGTTTTTTATGATGCTATTTATAATCCTAAGTGGATTATTTACACCCGTTGATTCTATGCCCGCCTGGGCTCAAAGCATTAATCTTGTTAATCCAATTAAGTATTTCATTGAATTTATTCGTATGGTTTTACTCAAAGGAAGTGGATTTGAAGCCACAAAGCATCTTTTTATAATTATGAGCTCATTTGCAGCAGTACTACTGCCATTAGCTATGTGGATGTATAAGAAGACGGAATAAGTGTCCCTGATGTATTATTTCACTCATTTTACATAAATAGTTTTCAACAAACTTTAATTTTCTCATAAGAATTATTATTTTAGTGCATGATTTTTTGCCATTAGTAATTTAATACTATTAAAATAATGGAAACTTTTTGGACAGAATTAACCACATTGGGGAAAATATATGGTATAATTGCTTTCGTATTTTCTTTGTTTTTTATTTTCCAAACGATACTCAGTTTTTTCTCGGGCGATACCGATCATGATGCTATTGGCGATGGTGATGCTGAAGTAGATTCTGATAGTGGAATACCATTTCAGTTTTTAACCCTGAAAAACCTTGTGGCATTTTTTACTATTGCTGGATGGACAGGACTCTTGTGTTTGAAAAGCGGCATGGCTCCGGGCTTATCTATTCTCATTTCATTTATTGCCGGGCTTATAATGATGACCATTATGGCGTTGATATTTTATTTCATGGCTAAACTTGCCGACAGTGGTAATGTTGACGAAAGTAATGCGGTAGGTCAAAATGCAGATGTATATCTTATGATCCCTGCTCAGCGAAAAGGGAATGGAAAAATTTCTGTTCTTGTTCAGGGTAGATTAATGGAATATGGTGCTGTTACCGATGAAAACGAAGATATTGCTACCGGTAGTCAGGTGAAAATTCTCGAAAGACTTAGTGCACAGACTTTTCTTGTTTCAAAAATATAGTTAAACTAAAAAAACAATTTTATGGAATACATGCCTATTTTGATTGGTGCTGCAGTACTATTCGTATTTATATTAATAGTTACTATTTTGCGTCGTTACAAACGCTGTCCATCCGACCGTGTTATGGTTGTTTATGGTAAAATTGGTTCAGGGCCTAGCGGCCATCGTTCTGCCAAGTGTATACATGGTGGTGCTTCATTTATTTGGCCCGTTTTACAGGCTTATCAATTTATGGATCTTACTCCGATTTCGATCGAGGTAAACTTAACGGGTGCGCTTTCCCGGCAGAATATCCGTGTTGATGTTCCAAGTCGTTTTACCGTAGCTATTTCTACTGAAACCGGTATTATGGAAAATGCTGCCGAACGATTGCTGGGGCTTCAGGCTCAGGAAGTTCACGATCTGGCTAAAGATATTATATTCGGTCAGTTGCGTTTGGTTGTGGCGACCATGGATATTGAAGAAATTAATAATAACCGCGATAAATTTCTCGCCAACGTATCTGCCAACGTAGAAGCAGAATTGAAAAAGATTGGTCTGAAGCTAATCAACGTAAACGTAACCGATATTAAGGATGAGTCTGGGTATATCGCAGCTTTGGGAAAAGAAGCTGCTGCAAAAGCGGTAAACGAGGCTATTAAGAGTGTTGCTGAACAGGAAAAACTTGGGCAAACCGGAAAAGCGGTTGCAGAAAAGGAAAAAGACGTTGAAATTGCGATGACCATTAAGGAACGCGATTCAATGATTGCAGATACTTATAAAGACAAAGAAATTCTTATCGCCAATGCGGCCAGAGACGAAAACATTGGAAAAGCCCTTGCCGAACAAGAAACACGTATTAAGACTTCAGAGGCAAATGCAAATGCGGTGAAAGGGGAAAACCTCGCAAAAATTACCATCGCAAATTCTGAAGCCGAACGCCGTGAGCGGGAAGCTGAAGCTTTGAAAAGAGCCTTTGCATCAGAGAAGGTGCAAAGCGCGCAAGCATTGCAAGAGGCATACATGGCCGAGAAACTCGCTGAGGAAGCTCGTGCTCAGAAAGAAAAAGCCATGCAAAAAGCCAGCGTTATTGTAAATGCCGAGATTGAAAAAGAAAAAGCCATTATTGCTGCTCAGGCCGTTGCTGAAAAAACCCGTCAGGAAGCTCAAGGGGAAGCAGATGCCATTTTTATGAAAATGGATGCAGAAGCTCGAGGTATTTTTGAAGTACTTTCTAAACAAGCTGAAGGTCTCGATTCTGTGGTGAAAGCTGCAGGCAACAATAGTCGCGATGCATTTATGCTGCTTATCGCTGATAAATTGCCCGAAATTGTTAGAATGCAAAGTGATGCCATTAAGAATATCAAGATTGATAAAATTACTGTTTGGGATAGCGGAAAGAGCGGTGCAGATGGTAATACTTCCACTTCAAACTTCATTTCAGGGCTTTATAAATCGGTCCCTCCATTGAAGGATATTTTCAATATGGCAGGAATTGAGTTACCCGAATATCTAGCGAAAGATCCTAGCGACACTAAGGTTGAACCCAAAATTGTAAAACAAAATCCTCCTCCAATGCCAAAAGAGGAAAAAAAGGATATTAAAAAGAAATAGATTATTACACTATTTCATGAATGGCGACTTCTTTTTGGAGTCGCCTTTTTTAAATTGGCTTTGACCTTCAGGCATCATGCATAGCTTGAACCCATATCTTCTTTGTTTTAAAATCTGTGCATTAATCAATTCATCGTCTGCCAGCGAAAAGTGTGTAATTTGCTGACATGGAACCGTTTAAGGTGCAGATTTTCTTGATGCGCTTTGCAGCGGTTTCATGCCAAACTCATTCATTGCTATATCTTATTTTGGCTTTATGATTTGCGTTGGAAGACTAAAACGAAAACCGAAACTTAGTCCAAAACTCATCCCTGAGTTCGAGCCAGCGCTGAGCAGTCATGCCATAAAAATCGGCTGTGTATTGGGTCAGATAATCTTTGCACAAATGAGTAGGATCCCCGCTTTTATGGCTTTTTTGGTCCTCTTTTAGCAGTTTTGAGGCATGTTCTTGCACAAAGGCAATTTCATCAAACGCTTTAGTTTCATATTCCATTAAAGCAGGTTCAATGAGCTCGCGACCTTCTCCATATTTAACGGTAGCCAGTCTGTTTGCCTGACGGTATTGCCAATGTGCCGATTTTGAATTGAAATCGAATTGCCCTGAATAATTAAATGATTCCGGCAGGCTCATCGTTCCGCAGAAAATAGGAATTCGAGGGCTTTGCCCGGGATTATCGAAAGCAAACCAGGCCACGCCGCCAAATTCATCGGGAAGATCATCGCGGAGCTGGGCTACAAAGCTGTAGCTACACCAGGCAACAGCACAGGTTCGGTTAAATTTTACGGCATCTTCATTCTGGTAATTATAGGTACTCATCATTTCGCCTCGCATCCATGGGTTGGCATAGGGTGAAACAATAGTATCATAATAAATATTTCCCTTAGAATCTTTGTTGCGATCAAGCATTTTTAAGTTTTGGGTCATGTCCCATTCGGTCCCTTCAAAAGTAGAGCGTAGGAGGGCCATCACATCGCGAACAGATATTTTTTCATCGGGTTTTACTGAAAATGGCAGTTCATCGGCATCGTATTGCAAATTGAGTGATGGAGCAACTGAACTTAGAATAAAGTATTCACGAATCTGAAAAGGTTTTGCTCCACTATAGGCTTTCCAAAATTTAAAAGGCTCTTCACCATCCCAGAATCCCATTTCTTTAGCAAGATCATAGACGTTATCTGAAGCCATATAGTAATCCTTGTTTTTCAGATCGAGTTCGCCAATACGGCTTATATTGGCACAAACGCCAACATGATCGTCGGGAATGCGCTGTGCAGCCCAAACTGCACCGATCTCGTCTTCACCAGGGCCGAAAATCTCAAAAATCCATACTTCTTTTTTATCGGCAATGCACAAACATTCGCCGGCATCGCAATAACCATATTCTTTTACTAATTCGCCCATAAGGTTGATGGCTTCTCGGGCAGTTGTGCAGCGTTGCAAAACGATGGCTTCCAAATTTTCAATTAGAAATATGCCTTTGTCGCTCTTCATTTCCTTGCGTCCGCTAATGGTGCTTTCGCCAATGGCCAACTGCTTTTCATTCAAACATGGGTAGGCTGTGTTTAAAAAAGCATAGGTTTCTTTCACTTGCGGAATTTCACCACGCTTTTCCAGACCACGGGTATCCCATGGAGTTTCGGTATGCATGCCGCCTTTATAAATTTCCACTACTTCGTCTTTTTTATGCGTCGCAGCCGGAATCACATTCAGCCAGGTGCGGTAATTGCCGTCGCAGGTATGACTGGTTATTACAGATCCGTCGGTTGTGGCTTTTTCTCCCGCTACAATACAGGTGCAGCTTTCGTCGAGATTAAAATCTTCGTTTTGGGCAGTAAGAAACTGTCCGAAAACAATGGTGAAAAGAAACAGAAATGCGAAAAGAGCTTTCATAAAATTGATTTTTTGCAAACTTATTGATTTTTTTATAAAATATACGAGGCTGTATCATAACTGATACAGTCTTTTTTTATGCAGCAAGTTCCAGATATTTAGGGAATGTGATTTTTACAAGTTTTGCTTTTT
>JAFGWG010000135.1 GCA_016937255.1 Bacteroidales bacterium | reverse complement strand
TGCTGGTCCTTCAGCCGGTACTGTAACAATTGCTACCGACGGAAGCCGCACCGGTAATGGTGGAATCACTTTAATTGCTGCCGGAAACTCAAACAGCGCTGCTACTTTTAGCCTTGTTGGTTATCCAAATGCTACTTTCACAATCGACGTTCCTGTTTCAACTACAATTGAGTATAACGGAAACCAAATGGTAGTAGACAACTATGTTTCTGACCTCGGTGCTACATCAGTACTCGACGGAAACGGCGAAGCTACCTTGAATGTTGGAGCTACTTTGAATGTTGCTTCAAACCAGCCTAGCGGACTTTACACCGGAACTTTCGACGTAATTGTTGCTTATAACTAAGAACCAGCTCAATATATATCTAGTTTAAGGCTGCCTTCGGGTGGCCTTTTTCTTTATGCAAAAACCCAAAAATTTCATCTTTCTTCATGGGCGGATGACATGCTTTTTCCGAGCAATACCATGCAAGCGTTTCTGAATCTGAATATCGTGATTTGAATATTAATGGTGAATCAAGGCTTTGAGCATTATTCATGACCAGAATATCTGCAAAAAAATTAGCATTTAACTCTTTTAGTAGATTTTTTGATTCAGAACCACCTACAACAATGCTTTTCAAAACCCTTTGCTGAAGCATTGTGGCAGAAATCCAACCCGAAAAAGCAGTAGGATATTTTTGCATGGCACCTTGTATCTTTTGCATTGCGAGTGCTGCCAGTTTCAGGAATTTATCATTTTCAGAAATCAAAGCCATTTTTTGCAAAACAAGCATCATTTGTGAGTTTGCAGATGGAATTACATTATCGTAGATCTCTGTTTTTCTGGGTCCGGGAATTTCGCTATTCTCTGGTGATGTATAAAACAATCCATTTTGGCGATTACCGAATTCCTGCATAATAAATTTTAATAATTCTTCAGCCTCATTATAATATTCTGCCTTTCCAGAATGTGCAAATAGATCAGTAAGTACCGTTGCCAAAAATGCATAATCTTCAATAAAATGCTCATCTCGGGTATCACTATGCTTTAGTTTAGGAAAATTCGGCGCAAATTCGGTCATTAATTTCTGCAATTCCTTTTCAGCAAGATTCAAATATTGATCATCTTGAGTGGCTTTATACAAATCAATAAGAGCAGAAAGCATCAGACTGTTCCACGATAGCAAGCGCTTGGTATCCACATGAGGATATTCACGCTTTGCACGATAATCAAAGAGCTGTTGATCTGCTTTGGATTTAATTCTCAGAAATTCATTCTCATTTAAGCCATGCTTTTTCAGAAAATCATCTAAATCATGAGCCCTAAGCAAAATATTCTTTTCATTTTCCCAGAAACCAGCACCTGAAATGCCATAAAAATCCTTCATTAAAGCAGAATTCTTGTCAAGAACCTCATCAAATTCCGCTTCTTTCCAAATATAAAAAGTCCCCTCTTCCCCACTGCTGTCTGCATCGATGGCAGAATACCATCCAACCTCAGGATGTTTCATTTCGCGCTGAAGAAACTCAAAACTGTGCAAAGCGATATTCAAGAATTCCTTTTCTCCAGTAATTCTAAACTGGCGTGCATAAATGCTGATAAGTTGGGCATTATCGTAAAGCATTTTTTCGAAATGAGGCACTTTCCATTCTACATCAGTACTATAGCGGGCAAAGCCGCCACCCAATTGGTCGTAAATGCCACCGGCAGCCATTTTTTGAAGTGTTAGGTTGAGGTAATTTAGAATTTCTTCGTTTTTTGTGTAATAATACAAATCTTGAAGCATGTTCAGATTTACCGGCATAGGAAATTTCGGAGCCCCTATGCTGCCGCCATATTCAAAATCAAGATCTGTTTTTAGCTTTTCAAAAAAGGAAAGAATATCGATACCATCGTTTGTGTTTTCAAGATTCAGCATCCTTTCTTCCGATTTTTCCATTGCCGAAGCAATTTCTGAAGCCTGAAGCTGAAGTTTAGTCGGATTGGATTTATACAAAGCAGAAAGCTGTTGCAAAACCCCCATCCACTGATTTTTGGGGAAATAAGTACCCCCGTAAACCACTCTTTTATCGGGGAGAGCAAAACAATTCAAAGGCCAGCCACCCTGCATTCCCAGTAATTGCACGGCATCCATAAAATATTGATCGATATCGGGTCTTTCTTCGCGATCGACTTTGATGCACAGGAAATTTTCATTCATATACGCGGCCACCTCTGCATTGGAAAAAGATTCATGTTCCATGACATGGCACCAGTGGCAAGTTGAATATCCAATACTCACCAAAAGCATTTTGCTTTCCTTTTCGGCTTTGGCAAGGGTTTCATCATTCCACGCATGCCATTCTACAGGATTATGTGCGTGTTGCAGTAAATACGGACTTTTTTCGTGAATAAGGGCATTGGTAAATTCAGACATTTTGGCTTTTTTGTAAAGGTACAATGAAGCTATTGAAAGTCTGGGGCAAAGTGATAAATATTAGACCTATAGACTGGCTGACGCAGAGAGGTCAACCTGAAAACTGATTCGCAGGTTGACGCTCCCGATATGTATCGGAACAGGTCAGCCATTAACGCAGTATTTTCTAGGCTGACGCAGAGAGGTCAACCTAAGAAATTAATAAATTGTCTTGGTGCTCAAAACCGAACCATTTTCAGCTTGGATTTGAATAAGCAAAAGTTGGTTTTCCGCAACAACATCAATTCCTACAGTATTAAAACCGCGTTGACATTGTATTTCCTGTTGACCAATCATGCGACCATCTGCAGCAAAAACCCTGAGATAATATCTTCCTACTTGAGTTGCTGTGATTTGAGCAGACAGATCATTATTATCGTTTCTAAAAACAAAGAAATCGAAATTGGCTTGCTCTTCCTCTATTCCAACCGGTTTGGCGATGGCCAGTTTCATAATTACAGGCAAGTGATCTGAATTATTATAAAGTGCATTCAAAACATTGGTAGGGACCAACGTATTTGTAGGCGAAGAAATGAGTGAAGAATTGAAATGATCTCCATCTTGCGCAAGTGCATAATAGGAACCGGGCACATATTTCACCAATTCACCACCGGTAATAATATCTGTAGAGGCCAGAATCCAGTCAAAGCGGTCATCCATTCCTCCGGTAGCCGCACAGCCATTATCGGCAACATGAGTTGATTGGGTATGATAATCGGCATAATATGAATTATTATTCCAGCTACCAATTTTATTTATTGGGTCGTTGAAGCGAATATTGGCATTGGGATGAGCAATTAAATTCTGAAAACATTCCTCATCATCGGAATACACGTTAAAATCACCCATTGCGAGATAATTTCCGGGATTATTCAACGCATTGAGGTAATTCATAAGAAGCGATACTTCTGCAGCTCTATCATCTTCGTCTTCAGTATATGAACCAGCTTTGAGGTGCATTACAATGCAGGTTACCCACGCAGTATCGCCACCGGTTGCCAGATCGTTAGATAAATAATAAAGATGATACAGATTTATATCGCGCAAAGGAGTAACCACCACATCCTGACTATATAATGCCAGCTTGCGGGTATCGTAATACATAGCGTTGATAATATCGGAATTGGCGTAATTGGTGCGATTGGCCCGGGCATAATAATCGCGACCGCTTGCATTCATTACATTATTGAGGACACGATCGAGTGTAACATTGGTTTCATTAATCTCATTTACAGTAAAAATATCAGGCAGAGTATAATCAATAATGGTGGTTAAATAGCCGTCTTTATTATCTACATTATTATTGCTGGTGGTACAATAAGAAGTGTAGTTATTGTAATTCAGCAAATTGTACTGCATAATTTTCAGGGTATCCTGAGCTGATGCGTATAATCCAAGTACAATTAGTAATATCGTAAAAAGCGTTCTCTTCATAATCTTCATTCTACCTGCACAGGAATGAGCCCACACAAAATTTGGACACCAAAGATAAGGATAATTGGTGGAATACTTTATTACAAAATCAAATAATTGAATATG
>JAFGWG010000134.1 GCA_016937255.1 Bacteroidales bacterium | reverse complement strand
TTGACTTTCGGTGATGGAAATTCCTGTTGATTTATCCCAAGTACTAAATATCGGGTCGGTTTCACTGTCCAATTTGTTGTTCCAATTAGCAGTATCTGTTCCTGTAATTCCACTGGCTACGGATGCACCAAATACAGGGTCGGTTTCATTAATTGTTCCACTAACACTCTCTGCCGTTTTTGCATGCAAAGCATAAGGTACGCTTAATAACTGACTTGTTCCGGTTATAGTATATGTTGTTAATGGTGGTACTACTGCTGTTTTGGTTTCAATGAAATAGGGGCCTGCCGACCAATCTATAGAATTAAAACCGATTCCACCACCAATTTCGATACTTACCAAACCATTAGCATTAGTGGTTGGCGTTTGTGTTTCGGTGTAAACTACTGTTCCTGAAACAGAACCTTGACGGATATTTATTTCCATCCCAATCTGTGTGTTTGTTACCAATACATCACTACTATTACGAATTACTGCTTGATAGCTCATTTTTTCTGGTGATTGTGCAAACACGCTTGCCGTTAATAATACGGCAAATAAAACTGAAAATAATTTTATCATTGTTCTGTCCTCCTTATTTTTTAATGATTTTAAATGTTTTTACTTCTTTCTCACCTTCGATTACTTTCAAAAAATAGGTTGCCGGCACAAAATTGCTCATAACAATGATTGTTTGGGGGCCTGTGATTTTTGCGCTTTGCAAAAGTTTTCCGCTCATGTCGTACAGTTGATAGCTAAAATCTTCCAACTTTTCACTTTCAACTTTCAACTCTAAAAAATCGGTTGTTGGGTTTGGATATGCCGAAATCGATAGGTTTATACCTTTGGCTTCTTCTAATCCTGTTACTACAGAAATTTCATAAGGTTGTTGTACTCCTTCTGCAACCGAACCGTTTGTTCCGGTATGGGTTTGGTACACAAGCTGTCCAACGGAATAGCTTGCCGAGCCTCCGCTGCCAGAAGTATTGCCGCCTGTGGCGTTAATGCTTGTTTGTGCTTGTAACCCTGATAGTCCAAGACCTAAGAAGATTATAGCACATATTATTGTCTTTTTTTTTGTCATTTTTTGACCTTATTTTTTGATCTGAATACATTTGTTGTTGTTTTCTTTATTGAATTTAATAACAGATGCTTCATACAAAGATATGGGTTTTTTTGGTATTTTGTTTAGGTAACCGTTTTTTGCACAAATGCAGTGAAGAGATTACGAGGTATTGCAATGCAATATCTTCATAAATGACACTAAAATACAATATCCGTATTAATGATAATCAAAACGTAATCGTAACCAAATTAAATTTTACGGCCCAGCGCACCAGATCGGCGGTTTTGTTTACATTCAGTTTCATCATGAGGCTTTTTCGGTGTGTGTTTACGGTATTGATGCTGATGAATAGTTTTTCTGAGATTTCTTTGCTGGTTAATCCTTCGCTGATGCATTGTAAAACTTCGCGCTCTCTTCTTGAAATGAGCGGTGTAGTGTCTGAAGTTTCTTTCATCATTTCTTTTACTTCGGGGCTGAAGATTTTCTTGTCGTCCATCACCAGCTCAATGGCTTCGGTTATTTCTTCGCGTGTAGAGTTTTTGAGCAAATAGCCTGAGGCGCCGTTTTGAATCATGCTCTCTACATAAGCCAGCTGATTGAATGTGCTTAATCCAATAATCTTGACCTTAGGATATTCATTATGAACCATTGCGCAGAGATCCATCCCGTTGATATCAGGTAGATTGATATCCATTAGAATGACATCGGTGTGGTTTTTCTTGAGATATTCGAGTGCAGATTTTCCGTCCATTGCATGTCCGGTTAGAATGATATCTTTTTCGCCGGCTAGCAGGGTTTTTATTCCTTCAATAACCATAAAATGGTCGTCCACTATAAAAACACTTATAGCCATATTATTTTAAGTTTAATTCTATATAAAATGAGGTGCCTTGTGCCGGTTCAGATTGAATGTCGAGTGTGCCGCCTATAAATTGCACGCGGTTTTCAATATTGCTGATTCCAATGCCTTTTTTATTGTGCAGCTCAGTCGTATCGATGCCTTTGCCGTCGTCTTCTACGGTAATATTCAGTGAGTTATCAACGACTGTGATTTGCGTCATAATGTTTTGGGCTTCGGCATGTTTTATGGCATTATTAATCAGTTCCTGAACCACTCTGTAAGCGGTAAGTGATGTTTGATGGTCAATTTTAGCCTCTTTCAGTCCAAAAGATTGATAAACAATACTTTCTTTAGCGTCTGAGTTTATATCTGAACAGAAATTTTTCAAAGCACTATCCAGACCAAATTTTTCCAGTACTTCGGGCATAAGACTATGGGCTACATGTCGCATTTCTTTAATACTGTCGTCTATCATTCCGATACAGCGATCAAAATCCTGTGTTTGATTTGTCCCGATTTTGTCTTTCAGATTGTTTACCGAAAACTTAATACCGGAGAGCATTCCTCCTAGCCCGTCGTGCAAGTCTTTGGCCAGTCTTTTGCGTTCTTTTTCTTCGCCTTCGATGAGCATTTCTGTGGCACTTAACTGCTTTTCGGTTTCCAGTTGTTTTAATTCCTGCGCATGAATTCGGCGCTTTTGCCTGAAATTATTGATGATGAAGATTACAAAAATGATGAGTGCAAAAGTGGAAACCCCCAACCAAACAATGGTGTTGTTTCTCTTTTCCAGTGTGAGGCTTTTGGTCATAATTTCATGATCCTTCTTGGCTGTTTCATACTTTTCTCTTGCATCGGAGATGCTGTTTTGAATGATATCGTTCATTACGCGGTCATTGCTTTCTTCGGCAAGTTTATCATATTTCAGGGCTTGAGAGATATCGTTTTTTGCATAAGAAATATCGGCCAATAAATTATAGATGTATGCGATTTCAACTAAATATTGATTAGCTTCTGCAATTTCAAGTGCCTGCAATGCATTTTTTTCTGCTTCATCAAATGATTTGGTAAATAAATAATAAATGCCAAGTCCTTTCAGAGCAATAACTTGGTTTTCCTGAAGGTTCAATTCCTGCGCCAGTTCAAGTGCCTGCAACATATAGGTGTATTGTTCTTCAAATTTTTCTTGCTGAAGATAGAGATTTCCAATATTAAGATATAAGGCTGCGAGCAATTGAATATGATTGAGTTCAGTGGCAAGCTCCAAAGACTTCAAGAAATAAAACTCAGCTTTATCAAATTGATCAAGATTTACCAGCGTATTTCCAAGGTTGCCATATGCCTCAGCACGAATTTGTACATAACCAATTTCTTCTGCAATTCTAATGGCTTTTTGGCTATAATAAATAGCGGTGTCATAACGACTGATATCATTATATAAGGCTCCAAGGAAACTACTGATTTGAGCTTCAATGACTTTGTCTTCTCTTTTTTCAAAGATTTTCAACCCTTTCTGATAATACTCAATTGCTTTTACAAAATCTCCAAGATTACGATAGGATGTGCCTGTGTTTACCAATGATTTTCCAAGATAGAGCTCATCATTGTGTTTTTGTGCATAGTCAACGGCAGTAAGATTATAATACAGCGAAGAATCATAAACTCCGGTTATATTTAATAAAAAAGTATAATTGGAGTAGAATTGTAAAACACCTCTGTGGTAGTTTAGCTTTTCGCTCAGCCTTTTTGCTTTGAAATAGAATATCCTTGCTTTTTCAAGGTCTGTGCCTTCCATTAGTTGTCCGATAAGAATAAAATTCTGCACTTTGCTGGTGTCATCTGGGGCTTTTTCGGTAAGTAGTATTAAGCTGTCGGCAAATGCATTGGTTTGTGCTTTTACTTTGAACGATTGAATTGACAGCGAAACCAATAGGATCGGAAACAAGATGCAAAAGAGATTTTTCAAGTTAATCTGTTTTAGAAGTGTTAAGAATAGTTGGAAAAACGATTAATGAACAAAAATATAAAAAAATCACCTTTTCAGGTGAGGTTTATGGAATTAGCTCTGAAGATATTTGTTGCATCAAAATTAAAGGGCTTATGAAAACACTATTGATTTTATTGATTTTGGTATCATTTATTGATACTAAAGCGCAGCAATTGTCGCCGCAGGTAATCGCAAGTACCGGGGGCATTGTTTCGCAAATTAACGCTC
>JAFGWG010000133.1 GCA_016937255.1 Bacteroidales bacterium | reverse complement strand
GATTCTGCTTTTCAAACTGGACGAAATAAGGGAATGGATTAAATCCGGTCGCCATGCGACAATGGATGAACTGCGGCAAATAGTGTAATTGGTCTTTTAATACCATGACACCAAGTTTATGAAAAGAACGCAGAAAATTCGAGAGGAAAATCATAGTAAACAGATTGTTCGGTTTTCAATGGTAAAGCTTTTTATGAAAAAGCGGACATATACCCAGATACTACCGGAAAACAAGTTTTGCAGATTCCTAAATCTTATAAAATAGCATTGATTATGGCAACAATTTATATCTGTGGGGTTGACAGTCCCCATGAGGAAAAAGACGGCTTTGTCGATACTGAAAAGTTAAAAGCCCGTCTCAAATCATTGAAATGTGCTGTTCTAAATCCATCGGAAATGGCTTTTTCTAAAATGAGCTGGTCGGATACCCTAAACAACAGGGTTGAACTGCTTAAAAAGAGCCAAGCCGTGTATGTACTGCCCAATTGGAGGGAAAGCATCATGGCAAGGATTGAACTGACCGTTGCAATGGATATGAAGCTACACACGTTTTTTCATCCTGTAAGTAATGCGGAGTTAAAAAGATTAGTAACCACCCTTGACGGATAGCAATGGTTTCGGTGGGGCTGTACAAGGGCAGCTCCACCATTTTTTTACTCAAACTTAGATTGACTATTATGGCAACAACTTTGCATCCCAATACGGTCTCAAAGCTTTATTATCTCGACAACAGGATAAAAAGCTTCTATGAAAAAAATGGTTATTCGTCCATCCCCTTCGATGGAAGAAAAGTTCAGGAAATGATACAGGCATCCAAAAAAGAACTGGCCGAGTTGTTTCTCAAAATATGGGGAGATTGCATGGGCGCACATCTGCTCGACAAGTTTTACACTTACCAGGGCAATGTGCTTGATTTCTATATGAGCCTTGATGGCAAAAATCGCCAGCTCTTATCACAAAAAGACTGGTAGCTTATGGATGCAACTTATGCAATAGAACACATAAACGGAGAAATACTCAGTATTATCTCCAATTTTGTGGAGCTAAAACAAACCGGAACCAATTATTCGGCTCGATGCCCGTTTCACAATGAAAAGACGGCTTCTTTTCATGTTAATCCGGCCAAGGGCATTTACAAATGCTTTGGTTGTGGTAAAGGAGGAAATGCCATCGAATTTATAAAGGAACATGAAGGCGTTGACTTTAAAAAGGCTGTGGAGATTGGTGCGAAGAAATTAAAGCTTGATTTTGAATGGAAGAAAAGTACCGACTTTGACCAAGCCAAGCATAAACACCGGGAAAGTCTGCATATTGCCTGCAATATTGTGGAACGCTTCTTTGCCGAAAGGCTTTCCCATCCCGAAGCACAGAAGTACATTCAAGGCCGGAACATCATTAACCCTTCACATGGTAGTTTTGAAATTGGGTATGCACCAAACGGCAATGAACTGCTGACCTATGCCAGAGAGAATGGCCTTAAAACAGAAATATTGGAAGAAATTGGGGTTCTGAAAAGCAACGATAAAGGTATTTACGACTTCTTTAGAAACCGATTAATCTTTCCCATCTCCAACGCAACCGGACAAACCATTGCCTTTGCCGGAAGGGATTTGACCGACAACTCAAAAGTCAAATACTTGAACACACCAGAAAGTAGCATCTACATTAAAGGGAATGAACTTTATGCCCTAAATGCTGCACGAATGGCCATTAAAAACGATGACCGGGTTTACATTGTGGAAGGTTATACCGATGCGCTGCGGATGCACGCTATTGGAGTAATAAATACGGTGGCCACCTGCGGAACTGCCCTGACCAATGCACAGTCTGTTTTATTGAAGCGATACACCAACAAAGCCACATTGATTTTTGATGGTGACAATGCCGGGCAACGGGCAACGGAACGCAATGCCGAAATACTGATTAAAAACCAGTTTCATGTATCGGTAATTGCCTTACCGGAAAAGCACGACCCGGATACACTTTTTACAACCAAGGAGTTATTTCTTCAGCACAACGAACAGCAAACGGATTATATCATTTTCAAAACCTCACAAAGTGCAGAAAAATCGGCGTTCGACCCGGTTTTTAAATCGGAAGCAATTAAGCGCATTTCCAAGCTGATTGCTAACTACGACAAAACCAAACAAGAGGTTTACATCGAGTTTGCAGCCGAACAGATTAAACCTAAAAAAGCATGGCAGGATGCCATTAAAGAACTCACCAAGGATGAACCACAAAACACCCACCGATATACAATTCCCCAACATGTGAGTTTAAATGATTTTAACCGATGGGGCTTTTATGTAGAAGACAATTGCTATGTGTTTCGTAATAAAAAAGGTGATGACTTTGTAACCCATTCCAATTTTGTGATGTCTCCCCTGTTTCACATCGAAAGTCCTATTAATGCCAAGCGTTTGTATGAAATCAAAAACCGTCATAATCTGGTAAAAATAATGGAGCTTCCGCAACGGGATATGGTGAGTATTACCAACTTCAAATTACAAATTGAATCGCTTGGAAACTTCCTTTGGACGGGAGGCGAAAGTGAGCTAAATAAGCTCAAAGCATGGCTTTATGAGAAAACGAAAAGCTGCAAGGAACTCACTCAATTGGGTTGGCAGCGTGAAGGTTTCTTTTGTTGGGGCAACGGTATTTTTGACGGGGAACAATTTATAAAAGCCGATAAATACGGAATTGTACAACATGTAGAACGCTACTACTACATCCCGGCTTGTTCCGACATTTATGCCAGCGATGATACTTTGTTTGAGTTTGAACGTCACTTCATTCATAACGAGGGCAACATCACCCTTTACGAATATACCCAAAAATACACCGCTGTATTTGGTAACAATGGCATTGTCACACTTGCCTTTTACTTTGCCAGTTTGTTCTTGGATATTATCTCGAAACGTTTCGATAAGTTTCCCATTCTTAATATGTACGGACAAAAAGGTTCGGGTAAAAACACCTGTGCCGAAAGCATTCTATATATGTTTGGCCGAAAAGGTAAAGTTCCCAACCTGCATAACTCCAGTAAGCCATCCATTGCCGACCATGTGGCCACCAGTTCCAATGCCGTTTGTGTATTGGATGAGTACCGAAACGACTTGGAAATGGAAAAACGGGAACTCTTAAAAGGCTTCTGGGACAAAACCGGGCGAACCCGGATGAACATGGATAAGGATAAGAAAAAGGAAACATCTAAAGTGAATCAGGGAATCATTGTCTGCGGTCAGCAGATTGCCACGGCTGACATAGCCTTGTTTAGCCGATTTATTGCTTTGGGTTTTTCCAAAACCATCTTCTCCTTTGAGGAAAAGAAGCACTTTGAAGAGCTGGAGCAAATAAACAAACAGGGACTTACCCAAATTACCCACCAATTACTCAAGCATCGAGAGACCTTTAAAAAGAATTACAATAAAACCGTGGATGCAGTTAGTGACCAGTTCCGGGAGCTACTTGGAACAAACGCCATTGAAACCCGAATTTTTAACAACTGGTTGACCGTTGCTTCGGCTTATGCCACGGTAGCACAAATTGTGGAACTGCCGTTTAAATACGATGCCATTATTCAGCTTTTCGTAGAGCTAATGGTTACCCAAAACAAAGAGACCGCCCGGAACGATGATTTGGGTGTATTCTGGAAAACGGTTCAGTATCTTATCAGCTCCAATATGTTGTTTCAGGAAGGCGATTACCGGGTGGTTTATGCCGATAAGATAACACATACATTTAAAGAGAATGGTGAATGGAAAAGAAGTGAAATCATCCTGTCCGAACCTCAAAATGTCCTGTATTTATCGGTTAGCCGGGTATTTGGTTTGTATAAAACCCAAGCTTTGCGTGAAGGCGATAAACCACTCCCGGATGCTACCGTGGAGTATTACTTAAAGAACAGTCCCGCCTTTATATGCGATACAAAGAAAGTGTATTTTAGAAAATTTGATGGAAAAAGCGGAATGCAGGAATATGATGAAAATGGAAATAAGAAATTTACCTATACCTCGGCCTTTGTGTTTTATCTGGATAAACTGAATTTAAATATAGCCGATGAACATTTAAACGGTGAAAATTAAAGCTCAAGAAAAGATTTATACGGAAGGGTTTCTGACAAAAAATGCAGAAGCCCTTTCTTTTTGCATTTGAAACGAGCCACAATGAATACTTCAAAAACAGCAGAATGATTGCTGGCGAGTTCCATCTGACCATTAAAAACAAATTACAAACAGATGAATCAAGTTTTACCATACAAAAGTGGTTACTTTAGTTACTTTAATTACTTTATACATTGATAGTAATTGAATATGAATGTATTACATAGTATTTGCCAATAAAGTAAGGGTACTTTAGGTTACTTTAAGTTACTTTATAAAACGGCAAAAATTAAACAGGGTACTTTAATACAGGCTTAGTTACTTTATGAACTTTAAAAGAATTATAGATTTATTGTTTTGAAATTCAACTATTTAACCTCAATAAAGTAACTAAAGTAACCAAAGTACCCGGAATGTAGGTTCTAAATAAAAATTCAAGGCGATTTTAATTCTATCTATTACAGAGGGTTTTGTAATTATATTGCTTTTTATAACCATTTTCTCAGATATTTTTATATTTTTGACGTTATTTGTCAATCAAATAATAAACCTTTGTCATAAAATGACAGATTATGGGAATAGTTACAATTATTATCTCGGCATTATGCTTCGTGATATTGGTTATTCTTTTATTAAAGAACAATAAAACTGATGTAACCCCGATTATTGATGCTGTGCAACAATTATTGCAGCGTGAATTAAAGGAAAACAGAACAGAGCTATCTGCATCCTTAAAGGAAAACCGTGAAGAATTATCAAACGGATTAGATAAACTCACGCAAAAACTGGAAGAGAAACTTACGCTTATTAATGAGGGCTTAAATAAGAGTGCGAAAGATAACCGGGAGGAACTAGCCCGATCATTAAAAGACTTTAGTGATACATTTTCTAAAAATGTAAAGGATTTCAACGACATGCAAAAGCAGAAATTCGATGCAATGGCAACCAAGCAAGATGAATTGGTTAAGACAACCGAATTGAAGTTGGAGAAAATGCGCGAGACTGTTGATGAGAAGCTACACAAAACTCTTGAAGAACGCCTTGGGCAATCCTTTAAAATAGTGAGCGAACGATTGGAAGCTGTACAAAAAGGCTTGGGCGAAATGCAAAATCTGGCCAATGGTGTTGG
>JAFGWG010000132.1 GCA_016937255.1 Bacteroidales bacterium | reverse complement strand
GGCTTCACCTTCAATTTTAAATTTTAAATCTGACATGATTCTTTGAGTTATAATTTAAAAAAAGCCCTTCACGAAATCGTGAAGGGCCTGTTATCTTTATGGTATTTGTTACATCTACATTTTAACGCATAGTATCACCCTCCACATGTTTCGAAAACATACAGCAACACATACACATCATGTTGTTTGCTATGGAAAGTGATTTATTCATTTATATCTATTTATCCTATCATCTTAATAGGATTCAAATATAGAGAAAATAAATTCCGATTACTTTATTCAAGAAAAAAATTGAAAATATTACTGAAATCTTAATTTTCAATGCATACAATATGGTCAAGCATCTACGATATGTAAAGGATCTATGACTATATATATCCGAAAGGTAGTAGTTATTTATCGACCAGCTAAGATGGGTTGTAAATCTACAAGACTGGCGATCAAAAGGTTGGATTTTGTCTTTCTATGAATGCTGCAATAATCACATTTGTTTTTACTATATCAGCTAACTTTTTCATTATAAGCGACTGAATCCTAAATGATACTTACCTAAACATAATAGCGACACCAAACGAAAGCCGATTAATATCTTCTTTGTGTTCCCATTCATCAAACTGATCACTGTAGTAATTCTTTCGATTGAGTATTAATTTTAGAGTACCGGTGAATATCTTCATATTCATCCTCACATCCAACAAAAAAAGTAGGAGCAAGTAGAAGAGCCGCTTCATAGGGTTACTTAATTAGTTGAGTTCCGTTATTTAATCAATTAGATGTTTATTGTGAACTAAAGGTTGCGTAGTTAATGTTATTTTTGTGCATCATGCATCACTCTACAGGTAGCAAAATTTCAAACCCATCTATGTACAATTGCGAGACCATCTGCCTTTGAAAATTGAGATAATGTTTCTCCATTACGATTTCACTTAGGTACGATTGTGAGAAGTACCGACAGTGTTGTTTCTTCTACATAAGCATATTTCAATTCCACTTAGGTACGATTGTGAGACCATCGGCAGCATTGGAACGATGGTGGCTTTCCTATTTCAATTCCACTTAGGTGCGATTGCGAGCAGGATTACAAATACTATGTAAACACCGGTTGTCAATTTCAATTCCACTTAGGTACGATTGTGAGTGCAGCAGCTTCGCGAATTAACTTACTGCGTTCACCCTTCGTAACAACCGATACAATGCCAAAAGTACTGTGCTTTTTGCAGAGAATCAACCGGTAACATCAATTGTAAACGCATTACGGGCTTTACTCAATAGTCAACTAATTGGTAATGAAATATGGGCTGCTCTCGCATGGTGCGTTGGGATTATGCTTATAGCTTATGTTTTCGCAATTAAAGCATATAAAAAACGGGCGTAAAAACTGTTGAACTTAAAACTTGCAATAACTTGACTTCCATAATATAACAAGGCAAGTTCTCAAGCCATATTGCAGAAATTAATTCTTAATCTGAAACTATATAAGAAATTACATCGAAATTGGAATAAATACAGTTCTTCTTACCCCACTGTGAATTTCACTATCCCCCATAGAATTTGAGCAGAGAGAGTTCTTGTGTAAAATACCAAGTATTTTATCAGAAAAAAAGACAAAAATATCTTGTGTAGCTAAATAACTACATTTATTTTTGTAGCCAAATAACTACGCAATGAATATAAGAAGAGATGTTTTTCAAGCAGTAGCAGATCCGACCAGAAGGGCAATATTGATGTTAGTCGTCTCGCAATCAATGACTGCAGGCGCGATAGCTTCCAACTTTGATACAGCAAGACCAACTGTTTCAAATCATTTGAAAATACTAACAGAATGTGAATTGCTTCGGAAAGAGCAAATTGGCAGGGAGATGATTTATCATCTAAATCCACAGAAGATGAAAGAAATAGCAGAGTTTATTGAGCCGTTTCGCAAATTGTGGGATGACAGGTTCTACAAGCTGGAAGCAATAATGAAAAATTATAAATCTGAAAAATAAACGAATATGGAACTAAAAACAAAGGTCGATGCTGAAGAGGGCAAACAGGAACTGACTATAACAAGGCAATTTGATTTGCCGGTTGAATTGCTTTTTAAAGCATATGTAGAACCTGAAATTGTTGAGCAATGGATGGGAACCAAAGTAGTGAAACTTGAAAATAAAAACCATGGCAGTTACCAGTTTGTAACAACTGATCCCATGGGAAACAAACACGGGTTTAACGGTACGATTCATGAGATTGTATCAAACCAAAAAATCACACGAACATTTGAAATGGAGGGTGCGAATATGGGAGCTCAATTAGAGTTTCTGGAATTTGAAAAGCTTACCAATGATACCAGCAAACTCAAAATGCACATTGTATTAAGGTCTGTAGCCATAAGAGACCAGCTATTGAGGATGCCGTTTGCTCAAGGTATAAATATGGCCCACAACCGTTTACAAGAAATAGTTAGTAAGCTAAAATAATTCGTTGCATTGTATCTGTTTGATAATCATATATAATTTTAAAAGTTTAAAATATGAAAAAGAGAAACAAAATTATTTATTGGATTGCCACAGGTTTTCTTGCATTTGGAATGACGGCAGGTGGCGTACAACAACTGTTACAAATAGGCGGCTATGTTGAAATATTTACTCAATTGGGTTATCCGTTATATTTAATGTCTATTCTGGGATTCTGGAAAATACTGGGAGTTGTTGCAATTCTTGTTCCTAAATT